>NZ_JABJWD010000010.1:0-99683 GCF_013155425.1 Gluconacetobacter entanii
GGCAAGCCCCCCCTCGATCCCCACGAGGTAGCCCGCCCCCAGCATCGCCAGCGAAAACCCGCATGACCCACGAAAGACCGCACCGCCCCATGACAGCGTGACGGAGGCCTCGTCCGCCAGCAGGCGCAACCCGGCGGAGGCGAAGGTGATGACCGCCGCGATCACGCCGCCCCCCGTCAGGGCGCGCAGGGCCGCCGGACTGGTGTCCTTTTCACCTGCCTTGAGGATTTCCGCCGCCGCCACGCCCTCGGGGTAGGGAAGGGCGCTTTCGGTCACCATGGCGCGGCGCAGCGGGATGGTGAACAGCACCCCCGTCATGCCCCCCGCGGCCGAGATGAGCGCGGTTTCGACAAAGGGGAAATGCTGCCAGTAGCCGATCATGATCAGCGCGGGCAGCGAGGCGAAGACGCATGACAGCGTGCCCGCGGCGGAGGCCTGCGTCTGCACGATGTTGTTTTCAAGGATGCTCGCCCCGCCAAGCGCACGCAGCACCGCCATGGAAATGACGGCCGCAGGGATGGAGGACGCAACCGTCAGCCCCACCTTCAGCCCCAGATAGATGTTCGACGCGGTAAAGACGAGGGTGATGAGCGCCCCGAGGACAATGCCGCGTAACGACAGTTCCCGGGGCATGCGCGTCGCTTTCATATGGATCGCTGGCCTGCTGCTGTGGAAAGGGAAGGAAGGCCGCCGCGCCGGTGGGGCGCGCGAACGGCGGCCACGCCCGGACACCCGCGGGGGATGCCGCGATGCGTGGCGCATGCCGCCATCCCCGCGCCCGGCATGTGGCATGGGCGGGATCAGAGCTTGTGGAAGGTCGGCATCACGAGGTGGGCGCGGTTGAAGTCAAGCTGCCCCTGCGTCAACTGGAAGCCGACCTCGATATGGTACTGTTCGGAATGGATGCGCCGCGAAATCGGCAGGGTGATGGGGATGTTGCGCGTGCTGGTGGCCTTCTGCAGGTCGCCATTGTCGAATTCGATATGGGCGATGAACTGCTTCTTGCTCTTGATCTCGCCATTGTACACCACCGCCACGAAATACGGGATGTTGACGAAATTGACCTTGGACGCCGGGCCACGCACCACATGCAGGCCGATCTGCATGTTGGTGACGACCGTGCGGTGGGCCCCGTCCTCGCACGAACCGACGACCTCGCGCAGGGCGGCGCGGACCACCAGGTGCGACAGGTCATGCTCGCCGCCGACATACTGGTAGTAGTCGGCGGCCTCGCCCGGGATTTCGACGACCGGGCAGGCCGGGGCGAAAGAGATCGAATCCGACTCATTCTGGCATCCCGTCGCCAGCAGGGGCAGTGCGAGCAGCGGCAGCGCGCGCAGGAAATTCACGCAACGGGACGAAAGGGGCGCGCGGGAGGGGAAAAGGGCAATCATGCGGGGGTTCCGGGCTTTCGTGCTCGACATGGGCTTGACGTGTGGCTGGCTGATAATGGCGGTTGAAACGGACGCTGTGCAATCGGGCATCGCAACGCGGACATGTAAAAGCCCCGTCACGGTGGGGAGGACATATATATGAGAATAGGCTAGAATGAACGGGAAATGGCTTGCGCCATCGCCACGGTTTGCGTAGGGCCGGGTCATTGCATCACGATGCGGGACCGGCAACTGTAACAGATCGCGGCCCGTATCCTATACCGCCCGCCGGATGTTTGGGGAACACCATGCCCGACCAGATGATTCATACTCCCGATGCCCACGCCCCCGTTGACGTATCGCCCCGCCTGCTCAAGGTCCTGCTTGCCGGGCCGCGCGGGTTCTGCGCCGGGGTCGATCGCGCGATCCGCGTGGTCGAGGAAGCGATCCGCCGCTATGGCGCGCCTGTCTATGTGCGGCATGAAATCGTCCATAACCGCACCGTGGTGGAGGCGCTCGAGGCGCAGGGCGCGATCTTCGTGGAGGAACTGGACGAGGTTCCCTCCGACGGTCACGTGGTCTTTTCCGCCCATGGCGTGCCCAAGACCGTCCCGGCAGAGGCCATGCGCCGCAACCTGCTGTACCTGGATGCGACCTGCCCGCTGGTGTCCAAGGTGCACCGCGAGGCGGAGCGCCATTTCGCCGATGGTGGCCCCGAAAGCCGCCATATCCTGATGATCGGCCATGCCGGCCATCCGGAGGTCGTCGGCACGATGGGGCAGCTTCCCGCGGGTGCCGTCACGCTGATCAACGATGCGGAGGAAGCGCGCACGGTCCAGCCGGCCGATCCCTCGCGCCTCGCCTTCATCACGCAGACGACGCTGTCGGTCGATGACACGGCGGAAATCGTCGATATCCTGCGCGACCGCTTCCCCCTGATCGAGGGACCGAAGCGCGAGGACATCTGCTATGCCACCACCAACCGGCAGGAAGCGGTCAAGGCGATCGCGCCGGGCTGTGACCTGGTGATCGTGATCGGCTCGCCCAACTCCTCCAACTCCCAGCGCCTGCGTGAAGTGGCCGAACGCAGTGGCGCGCCGCGCGCCCTGCTGGTGCCGCGCCTGAACGCGCTGGACTGGTCCGCGCTGGACGGGGTGAAGACGCTGGGCATCACGGCCGGGGCCTCCGCGCCGGAATCGCTGGTGCAGGAAATGGTCGCGGCCCTGGCCAAGCGTTTCACGCTGGAGATCGAGGAACGCACGGTCAAGGAAGAGAACGTGACCTTCCGCCTGCCTGCGCCACTCGGCTGATTTTTTCGTAACCGACGATGGCGGTCTATACGGACGTCGCCCCCGAGGAGCTTGGTAAGTTCGTCGGGGGCTATGATATTGGCGAACCTGTTTCGTGCCATGGCATTGCCGAGGGCGTGGAGAACAGCAATTTCCTGCTGCGGACCACGCGCGCGGATTTCATCCTGACGCTGTATGAACGCCGCGTGGACCCGCAGGAACTGCCGTGGTTCCTCGGGCTGATGCAGTATCTGGCGGGGCAGGGCCTGTCATGCCCGCGTCCCGTGGCCGACCGCGCGGGTGTCACGCTTGGCACGCTTGCGGGGCGTCCTGCCGCCATCACTACCTTCCTGCAGGGCGCATGGCCGCGCCGGATCGAACCCTCCCACTGCGAGGCGGTGGGTATCGCAATGGCGCGCCTGCACCTTGATGGTGCGGGATATACTGCGGAACGGCGCAACAGCATGGGGCCTGCCGCATGGCCGCCGCTGCTTGAGGCATGCCGGGCGACGGGCGATCAGGTGCAGCATGGGCTGATCGCGGAACTGGATGAGGCACTGGCCTTTGTCGTGCCGTCATGGCCGGGGCAGGGGATGCATCCGGCCCTGCCGCGCGGGCAGATCCATGGCGACCTGTTTCCCGATAACGTGTTTTTCATCGACGGACGGCTGTCGGGGCTGATTGATTTCTATTTCGCCTGCACCGACTGGTTTGCCTATGACCTCGCCATTTCGCTCAATGCCTGGTGCTTTGATGAAAATGTGGCCTTCTGCCCCGACCGGGCGCGGGCGATGGTGCGCGGGTATGAAAGCGTGCGTTCCCTGAGTGCGGAGGAACGCGCCGCGTTGCCGGTGCTGGCGACGGGGGCGGCGGTACGCTTCCTGCTGACGCGCCTGTATGACTGGATCAATACGCCGCCTGACGCGCTGGTCACACCCAAGAATCCCCTCGATTATCTCGGGCGGCTGCGCTTTTTCCGCGCAGCCTCCGCCCCGCTGGAGTGGCTGTGATGGACGGGGCGATGGACGCTGTGGAAATGCCCGGCGATGACGTGGTGCGCATCTGGACCGATGGCGGGTGCAAGCCCAATCCCGGACCGGGCGGATGGGCCGCCCTGCTGCAGTTTCGCGGGCAGGAGCGCGAGATCACGGGCGGCGAGGCGGAGACGACCAACAACCGCATGGAACTGACCGCCGTGGCAGAGGCCCTGGCCAGCCTGAAGCGTCCGTGCAAGGTCATCCTGCACAGCGACAGCCAGTATGTGTGCAATGGCATGACGCGCTGGTCCACCGGGTGGGTACGGCGCAGGTGGCGCAATGCCTCCGGCGATCCGGTGGCGAACATGGACCTGTGGCAGCGCCTGCTGGACCTTGCGAACCGCCATGACATCACATGGCAGTGGGTGCGCGGCCATGCGGGCGATGAAAACAACGAACGTGTTGATGTCCTCGCCACGCAGGCGCGCGATGCGCTGGGGATCGCCTATCCGTCGCGGCGCAAATGATGACGCCCGTGACCGGCCACGCCCCTGCGATCATGCTGCGGGGACTGGGCCTGTCGATGGACGGGCAGCGTATTTTCGAAAACCTTGATGGCACGTTTCCCGCCGGGCGCCTGACGGTCCTGCTGGGTGGCAGCGGGATCGGCAAGACGACGCTGCTGCGCCTTGTGGCGGGTCTGATGACGCCCGGTGCCGGGACGATCACCACCGATGATGGCCTGTCCCTGTCGGGGCGCGTGGCGTGGATGGGGCAGGATGACATGCTCCTGCCGTGGGCGCGGGTGGATGACAATGTCATGCTGGGCAGTCGCCTGCGGGGCGAGGCGCCGGACCGTGCCCGCGCGCATGACCTGCTGGACCGGGTGGGGCTGTCGGCGTCGCGTGCCGTCCTGCCGTCCGCCCTGTCGGGGGGGATGCGCCAGCGTGTCGCCCTTGCCCGCGTGCTGTATGAAGGCAGGCCGGTCGTTTTGATGGACGAGCCATTTTCCGCGCTGGACAGCATCACACGACTGCGGATGCACGAACTTGCCGCACGGATGCTGGCGGGGTGCACGACCCTGCTGATCACCCATGACCCGCTGGAGGCCTGCCGCATGGCGCAGGCGCTGTTCATGATGGGGGGCGACCCGGTCCGTCTGTCGGCCCTGCCCGCACCCGGCGGGATGGAGATCCCGCGCGCCGTGGACGATCCCGCGCTGCTGTCGGCGCAGGCGGACCTGTGGCGCAGGATGCTGGCGTCGTGACGGCTGCCGCGCGAATCCTGCGTCCCGTGGTGACTCTGCTGGGTCTGGTGTGCGTGTGGTGGGGAATCGCGCGCTGGGGGCATGTCCCGCCTTACCTGCTGCCTGCGCCCGGTGCCGTGGCGCGGGCCCTGTGGCGACAGCGCGCCCTTCTGGGCGACTCCGCGCTGACTACACTGATCGAGACCGTGTGCGGACTGGCGCTTGGCGTGGGGGGCGGGGCCATGCTTGCGCTGCTGATGGCGCTTTCCCCCGTGGTGCGGCGGTGGACCATGCCGCTGGTGCTGCTCAGCCAGGCGGTGCCGGTCTTTGCGCTGGCACCATTGCTGGTGCTGTGGTTCGGGTTCGGCATGGCGTCGAAGATCGTGATGGCGGTGCTGGTCATCTTCTTCCCCGTGACCTCATCCTTTGCCGACGGGTTGCGCCAGACGCCGGCGGACTGGATCGACCTTGCACGCACCATGGGGGCGTCGCGCTGGCGGATGCTGCTGCATGTGCGTCTGCCTGCCGCCCTGCCGGCGCTGGCCTCGGGCGTGCGGGTCGCCACCGCCATCGCGCCGATCGGTGCCGTGGTGGGCGAATGGGTGGGGGCGTCCTCGGGGTTGGGGTTCCTGATGCAGACGGCCAACACCCGGTTCGAGACGGACCTGATGTTCGCCGCCCTGCTGGTGCTGGCGGTGATGACGGTCGTGCTGTGGTGGGGGATGGACCTTGTGCTGGGGCGGGCATTGTACTGGGTGCCGGTCCGGCATGGGGAATGACGCCCGTGATGATAGGTGAGGAATGGGGCGCATGCATGGCAGATGTTGACGTATGCCGCGCAAGAGGCCACCACAGCCCACAGATACTGTTTGTGAACAAGACGGAAGCCGTGACATGACCCGTCCCCTCCTTCTGGACCTGACTGGCGCGCCGCAGGATATGGCGACACTCGTAATGGCGCTGCAGGTTCCCGACATGCTTGCTCCCCTGCTGGTCACGACCGGCGGGGATGGGGCGCGGCAGGCGCACCGGGCCGCGGAACTTGCGCGTATGGTGCTGCAGAAGGCCGGGCGTGCCGACATTCCTGTCCATGGCGGCAGTGGCCTGCCGCTGTTTGCGGTGGATGACGTGTGGGCCCCCGCCGGTGCTGCGCCGTCGGGGGAGGCCGCCGGATTGCCCGCCGTGGCGATGATCCGCCATGCCATGGCCCATCCTGCCGGGAGTGTCAGCATCTGCTGCACCGGCGCGCTGACCAACCTTGCGCTGGCGCTGCTTCAGGAACCGCGCCTTGCCACGCACCTGCATGGGGTCGTGATCCTTGCGGATGCGGGCAGGGGAGAGGGGGCGGGACCGGATGCGAACATCCATGCCGACCCGGAGGCCGCAGCCATTGTCCTTGCCTCCGGCGTGCCGGTGACGGTGCTGCCGCGCGGTTGTGTCGCGCGGGTGACGGCGGACGGGATCTGGATGGAGGAGGTCGAAGCCCTCGCTGGGCGCGGCTGTGCCGGTGGCATGGTCCATGACCTGCTGCGTGGCGCAGGCGCGCAGGCGGTGCCGATGGCCCCTGCGGTGGCCATCATTTCCCTGCTGTGTCCCCAACTGTTCGCGGGATACATGGCGCGGCTGGGCGTGGAATGTCGCGGGGAACTGACCCGTGGGACGCTGGTGCCGGTCGGGAGCGGGGAAAACAATATCGCACCCAATGCCTTTATCCTGCATCGCGTCAATGTCGGGGCCTGCCGGGAGGTGGCGCGCGACCTGCTGCTGCATGCTGCGGGCGTGGTGTGAATGTGGGGCGGGGCACAAGGAAATACGGCCCCCCGATGCAAAAAGCCGCCTCGCATGGCCCATGACGGTTGCAGGATGGATGGCCGGTCCAGTAATGGTCCCGGCAGGGATCGCACCTGACGGGCGGCAGGCCTGCCGGGGGTGACACAGGTGACACATGGGCATGACGAAGCGCCGGATGCGGCGGGGGTCTTCTGTATGGATCGGTCTATAACATCCTCGGCTTCTTCCCTGACGGGGGGCACGCGCGCACGGGGGGATGCACTTTTCGCCACCATCGTCCGCTGCAGCGCCCTGCTGATCCTGCTGGGGCTGGGCGGGATGATCGCGGTCATGGCGTGGGGCGCGCGCGGGGCGTTCGCCACGTTCGGGCCGGAATTCATCATCGACCCCACATGGAACCCGGTGACGCAGCATTTCGGCGCGGCGGCCCCGGTGTTCGGCACCCTTGTCACCGCGCTCATTTCCATCGTCATCGCCGTGCCGCTGGCGTTCGGGATCGCCTTCTGGCTGACGGAAATCGCGTCCGCCCGACTGGCCAGCGTCATCGGCACGGCAATCCAGCTTCTGGCCGCCGTGCCGTCGATCATCTTTGGCATGTGGGGATTTTCGGTCATCGTGCCGCTGATGGCACGGTATGTCGAACCTGCGGCGGCCCATACGCTTGGCCGCCTGCCGGGTATTGGCGTGCTGTTCCGTGGCGCGCCGTACGGCACCGGGTTCCTGACGGGGGGGATCATCCTTGCGGTCATGATCACGCCGTTCATCTCCGCAGTGATGCGTGACGTCTTCACCTCCATGCCCGCCGTGCTGAAGGAAAGCGCCTACGGGCTTGGCATGACGCGATGGGAGGTCATGCGCCGCATCGTGCTGCCATGGTCACGCACGGCGGTGGTCGGCGGGATCATGCTGGGGCTGGGCCGCGCGCTGGGCGAGACGATGGCCATCACCTTTGTCATCGGCAATGCGAACCATATCGGCTGGTCGCTGTTTTCGCCGGGGAACACGATCGCCTCGCTCATCGCGCTGGAATTTCCTGAAAGCGCGATGGGGAGCCTGAAATTCTCCTCCCTGATGGCGGCGGGGTTCCTGCTCATGATCATCTCGTTCGCGACGCTGATGTGTTCGCGCTGGCTGCTGCGTTCCGCGCGGACGGCGAAGTGATGGGCATGCACGAAACCTCCACGCGCGCCGGGGGATCCGGCGCCACATCGCCATGTTCCGGTCCCGGCTGGCGGCGCGACGGTGCGTTCGACGCGCGCCGGCGCCTTGCCGACCGGGTGGCGACGGGCTTCTGCTATGTTGCCACGGCGCTGGTCCTGCTGATGCTGACCTCCATTCTGTTCGTGCTGCTGCGCAACGGTCTGGCGGGGATTTCGTGGCAGACCTTCACCCATATCACCCTGGCGCCGGGACATGGGGGCGGCCTTGCCAATGCCATCGTCGGCAGCCTGATCCAGACGGGTCTTGCGGTGCTGATCGGCGCGCCCGCCGGACTGCTGGCGGGGATCTACCTTGCGGAATTCGCGGCGACAGACGGGCGGTTGCTGGGTGCGGTGCGGTTTGTCTCCGACCTGCTGCTGTCCGCGCCGTCCATCCTTGTCGGCCTGTTCATCTATATGATCATCGTGGTGCCGTCGGGTCATTTCTCCGGCATTGCCGGGGCGCTGGCGCTGGCAATGCTGGTGGTGCCGGTGGTGGTCCGCACGACGGAGGACATGCTGCGCCTCGTGCCCGTCGCCATGCGGGAGGCGGCGTTCGCACTCGGCGCGCCGCGCTGGCGCGTGGTGCTGTTCATCTGCCTGCGTGCCGCGCGTGAAGGGGTGGCGACGGGCATCCTGCTGGCGCTGGCGCGCGTGTCGGGGGAAACCGCGCCGCTGCTGTTCACCTCGCTGGGGAACATGAACTGGTCCGTGCGGCCCGATGCGCCGATGGCCAGCCTGCCGATCGCCATTTACCAGTATGCGGGCTCCGCCTATCCCGACTGGACGCAGATGGCATGGACGGGTGCGATGCTGATCACCGCAGGGATACTGATGATAAACATCGCCGTAAGGGTTGGGCTGGGGCGTAACAGGAAATGAACGTGGAAGACACACAGCAGGCAGCGGACGCGACAGGGGTCGCCATTTCGGTCCGCAACCTCGATTTCTATTACGGCGCGCACCATGCGCTGAAGAACATCTCGATCGATTTCCCCGACCGCCAGGTGACCGGCATGATCGGCCCGTCGGGATGTGGCAAGTCCACGCTGCTGCGGGTGCTCAACCGGATGTATGACCTCTATCCGGGGCAGCGCGCGACGGGGGAGGTCTTCTTTGATGGCTGCAACATCATCGGCCCGGGCGTGGACCTCAATGTCCTGCGCGCGCGCGTGGGCATGGTGTTCCAGAAGCCTACACCCTTTCCGATGTCGATCTATGACAACATCGCCTTTGGTGTAAGGCTGCATGAACGGCTGTCGCGCGCGGACATGGACATCCGTGTGGAGGACGTGCTGCGCCGTGTCGCCCTGTGGCCGGAGGTCAAGGACCGGCTTGGCGCGTCTGCCGCCGCCCTGTCCGGCGGGCAGCAGCAGCGCCTGTGCATCGCGCGCACCATCGCCACCCGGCCCGAGGTCGTGCTGCTTGACGAACCGACCAGTGCGCTCGATCCCGTCTCCACCGCGCGGATCGAGGAACTGCTCGATGAACTCAAGGCGGATTTCACCATCGCCATCGTGACGCACAACCTGCAGCAGGCCGCGCGCTGCGCCGATCAGGTCGCATTCTTCTATATGGGGGAGGTGGTGGAGGTCGAAACCGCCGACCGCATGTTCACCGCCCCGCGGCAGCGCCGCACGCAGGATTACATTACCGGCCGTTTTGGCTGAGTCCGCCCGCAGGGCAGGGCGCCATCATGTCGTGGCGAAAGATGTCGCGCCTGCGTAACATCTGCGCGCCGTGGTTGCATCCCGTGGCGGCTTCCTTACATTTCGTATCAAGAACATGGGCTTCACCGCCCATGTGATGACCTACGCTGCGGGGATAACCCTTGTCGCGCATCGGGAGTCGGTGCAGGGTAGGGGGACGTGTTATTACAGATTGGAAATTAGCATGATCAAGAAGATGATTCTGGCGGCAACGCTTGTGGGCGGGTTTGCAGGCATCAGCGCGGAAGCCGCCGTCGCGGCACCGCCGCCCCCGCCGCCGTCCTGCCATGGTGCGCCGGGTGGCATGCCGTTCCTTGCACGGGTCAACCTGTCGAAGGCCCAGCGCAAGAAGATCGATGCGATCCTGAAGGCCGATCACCCCGATTTCCATGCCGACATGGAAAAGGAAGCCGGCCTGCACCACCAGATCCAGGACCTGCTGGCAACTCCCGGCAAGGTGGACGAGGCGCAGATCACCTCGCTGCAGCAGCAGATCGCCAGCATCCATCAGGCGCATGAGGCCGAACGCCTGCAGACCGCGATCCGCATCCATGATGTCCTGACCGCCGACCAGCTGACGCAGATCAAGGCCGACCAGGACCAGGCCGACAGCCTGCATGCGCAGTTGCGCGCGCTGATGGCGCCCCCGGCCCCGCCCGCGCACTGATCCTGCCCACAGGGCCGGTGCGTCCGCCCGCTGTGGCGTGACGCACCGGGCCGCGCGTTGCGTGTCAGGTAGGTCTTGACACGCGACGCGCGGGACAGATACACCCGACACAACATCAGGCACGTCACTTCGCGAAGGCTCGCGCAGTGGCGCGTATTCTTTTGGGGAAAAACCTTTGTTCGAGACGCTGTCAGGCAAGCTCTCCGGTGTGTTCGATGGCCTCGCCAAGCGCGGGACCCTGTCGGAGGCCGATGTCACCGAAGCCATGCGCGAGGTGCGTCTGGCGATGCTCGACGCCGACGTGGCGCTTCCCGTCGTCAAGGATTTCGTCAACAAGGTGCGCGAACGTGCCGTCGGGCACGAGGTGCTCGACAGCATCTCCCCCGGCCAGGCCGTCGCCAAGGTCGTCAATGACGCGCTGATCGACGCGCTTGGCGGCGCGGGCGCGGTGCCGCTGAACCTCAACGCCGTGCCCCCCGTGCCCATCCTGATGGTGGGCCTGCAGGGATCAGGCAAGACGACGACCTCGGGCAAGATCGCGCTGCGCCTCGCCACGCGTGAACGCCGCAAGGTGCTGCTCGCCAGCCTCGATACGCAGCGCCCGGCGGCGCAGTTGCAGTTGCAGCAACTGGCCGAACGCGCGGGTGTCGCCTCCCTGCCGATCATCGCGGGGCAGACCCCGGTGGAGATCGCCCGCCGCGCGATGGAAGTCGGGCGCCGCGAAGGCTATGACATCGTCATCCTCGATACCGCCGGCCGCCTGTCGATCGACGAGGCGCTGATGGACGAGGTGCGGGCCATCCGTGCCGAGACCCAGCCCGCGGAAACGCTGCTGGTCGTCGATGCGATGACCGGGCAGGACGCCGTCAACACCGCCAAGGCGTTCAACGAGGCCGTGGGCGTTACCGGCGTGGTCATGACCCGCATGGATGGTGACGCGCGTGGTGGCGCCGCGCTGTCGATGCGCGCGATCACCGGCGCGCCCATCAAGCTGACGGGTTCGGGCGAAAAGCTCGACGCGCTGGAGGAATTCCATCCCGAACGTGTCGCGGGCCGTATCCTTGGCCTTGGCGATATCGCGGGACTGGTCGAGAAGGCCGCCGATACGCTCGACCACGAGGAGAGCGAGAAGATTGCAGCGAAGATGCTGCAGGGCAAGTTCGACCTCGACGACTATGCGGCCCAGATCCGGCAGATCAACAAGATGGGGTCCATCTCGGGCATCCTGAACATGCTGCCGGGCATGGGCAAGCTGAAGGAGGCCATGGGCGACAAGGACATCGACACGTCGGTCCTTGGCCGTCACCAGGCCATCATTTCATCCATGACCAAGGCGGAGCGCAAGACGCCCGCCATCATCAAGGCGTCGCGCAAGAAGCGCATCGCCGCAGGGTCGGGAACAACCGTGCAGGAAGTGAACCGGCTGCTCAAGCAGTACGACACCATGTCCTCGATGATGAAGCGGTTGAACAGGTTGGGAGTGAAGGGACTGATGCGTCAGGGCCTTTCCGCGCTGATGCCCGGCGGGGGACGTCCCCCCGGCGGGGGTGGACGTCCGCCGTTTGGCTGATGCCGCATCGCGTTTCCCTTTTGTGTGTTTTTACAAATTGTTTTGTGGAGAAGTCTGAATGAGCCTCAAGATCCGCCTTGCACGCGCCGGTGCGAAGAAGCGTCCCTACTACCACATCGTCGTGGCCGACAGCCGTTCGCCCCGCGATGGCCGCTTCATCGAGAAGGTCGGTTCCTACAACCCGATGCTGCCGTCCGACCACGCCGACCGCGTGCGTCTGGTGGGTGAGCGCATCACCCACTGGCTGTCCAACGGCGCGCTGCCGACCGACCGTGTCGCCCGCTTCCTGGGCAATGCCGGCCTGGCGCCGAAGCCGACCTGGAACGAGCAGCCGAAGAAGTCCGCGCCGAAGAAGCGTGCGCAGGAACGCGCTGCTGCCGCCGCCGCCGCGACCGCCGCGGCCTGAGGCACGACGGTAGGCGGGCAGGCACGATAGAAGGCAGGCGATGGATCGCGATCGTATCCTGATGGGCGTGGTGGGACGGCCGCATGGCGTGCGTGGGCTTGTGCATGTGCACAGCTATGCCGCCGTGCCCGAAGACCTTGCCCGTTACGGGGTGCTTCGTGACGAGCACGGGAATGCCTGGCACCTGTCATGGCGGGGGAAGGGGATTGCCGAACTGCGCGATGGCGCGGGGCAGGCGGTCTCCAGCCGCGAGGACGCGCAGAAACTGGTCAACCGCAAGCTCTATGTCGGGCGCGCGGACCTGCCGGAACCCGAGGAAGACGAATTCTATGTCGCCGACCTCGTGGGGATGCAGGTGATCGAGCAGGGAAGCACGCCGTCGCGGGAACTCGGCCATGTGCGTCTGGTCCATGACTATGGCGCGGGCGTCAGTCTGGAGATCACGGGTGGGGAGGAAGGCACGGTCCTGCTGCCGTTCACACGGGCCTGCGTGCCTGTCGTGGACATGGGCGCGCGCCGGATCGAGGTCGTCCTGCCTGATGAGATCGAGGTCCCGGCGGAATACTTCCCCGGCGATGGCGCGGCGGAGTCCGTGGCATGACGACGTGGCAGGCCACCGCGCTGACCCTGTTCCCGGAGATGTTTCCCGGTTCGCTGGGATGCTCGCTCGCGGGGCGCGCGCTGCGCGAGGGGATCTGGTCGATGCACACGCAGGACCTGCGCGCGCATGGGCTTGGCCGTCACCGCACCATCGACGACACGCCGTTCGGTGGCGGGGCGGGCATGGTGATGCGGCCCGATGTCGTGTCGGCGGCGCTTGACGATGTCGTGCCCGACGGGCGGCCGGTGATCTATCCCACGCCACGCGGGCGCACGCTGACGCAGGCGGATGTCCGGCGTTACGCGGCGGGGCCGGGGGTTGTCGTGCTGTGTGGCCGTTATGAAGGCGTGGACGAACGCGTGCTTGAGGCGCGCGACATCGAACAGGTCTCCATCGGTGACTATATCCTGTCGGGGGGCGAGGTCGCGGCGCTTGTGCTGCTCGATGCCTGCGTGCGGCTGCTGCCGGGCGTCATGGGGTCGGATGCCAGTGCTGCGGAGGAAAGCTTCGCCGATGGCCTGCTTGAATACCCGCTTTATACCAAGCCGGCGCAGTGGGAGGGACGTGACGTGCCCGATGTCCTGCTGTCCGGTCATCATGGCGCGATCGCCCGGTGGCGTCATGAAATGGCCGAGGCGGCAACGCGGCAGAGACGGCCCGACCTGTGGGCCGCCCATGTGGCGCGTGCCGGTGAAGACACGTCCCGACCTGCTGGCGCGCGCGCCAGTGCGGATCGGCTGAACTGAATACAAACCAATCAACTGAGGACCCGATCATGAACATCATCCAGAAATACGAGGCGGAAGAAATCGCCCGCCTGACCGCGACCCGCGCCGTGCCGGATTTCGCGCCGGGCGACACGGTGCGCGTTGGCGTGCACGTGGTCGAAGGTTCGCGCAAGCGCGTCCAGGCCTATGAAGGCGTGGTGATCGCCCGTTCGAACAAGGGCCTGAACAGCAACTTCACCGTGCGCAAGATTTCCAATGGTGAAGGTGTGGAGCGCGTGTTCCCGCTGTATTCGCCCGCCATTGCCGAAATCACGGTGGTCCGTCGCGGTGTCGTGCGTCGTGCGAAGCTGTATTACCTGCGTGGCCGTCGCGGCAAGTCCGCCCGCATTGCCGAGCGTCCCCGCGACACGACGCCCGCCGCCGCCAAGGCCGCAGCGCCTGCCGCCGCGGAAGCCAAGGCCAACTGATTTGTGCTACCGCCGTCGCCCGCGCCGCCATCCGAAAGGGTGGTGGACCGCGGGGGCGGCTTTTACTTATTGCCGACCGGGATCGTTCGCCCCTGCTGTCACGACAAGGCCGCGAAGGATCAATCCGGTAGTGCCGTATGCTGGGGGATAGGAACTGATGGCTGCACGTACGCTGTTCGACAAGATCTGGGACAGTCATGTCGTGGAACGTCTCCCGGATGGTACGGCCATTCTTTATATCGACCGGCACCTTATCCATGAGGTGACCAGCCCGCAGGCGTTCGAGGGCCTGCGCATGACGGGACGGCGCCTGCGCCACCCCGAGGCGATGATCGCGGTGGTCGATCATAACGTGCCGACCTCTGACCGCACCCTGCCGATCGAGGAACCCGAAAGCCGCAACCAGATCGAGACGCTGGAACGCAATGTTGCGGAATTCGGCGTGCCGTATTTCCCGCTGCTGTCGGAACGTCAGGGCATCGTCCATGTCGTCGGCCCGGAGCAGGGGATTTCCCTGCCGGGCATGACCATCGTGTGCGGCGACAGCCATACCTCCACGCACGGGGCGCTCGGCGCGCTGGCGTTCGGCATCGGCACGTCCGAGGTCGAGCACGTGATGGCCACGCAGACGCTGCTGCAGAAGCCTGCGAAAAACATGAAGGTCGCGGTGGAGGGGCAGGTCGGCCCCGGCGTCAGCGCCAAGGACATCATGCTCGCGATCATCGGCAAACTCGGCACCGCGGGCGGGACGGGCTACATCATCGAATTCACGGGATCGGCCATCCGGGCGCTGGACATGGCGGGTCGCATGACGATCTGCAACATGTCGATCGAGGCCGGTGCGCGCGCCGGGCTTGTCGCCCCGGACGAGACGACGTTCGAATATGTGCGCGGCCGTCCCTTCGCACCGAAGGGCGAGGCGTTCGACCAGGCCGTCGCCTACTGGAAGACGCTGGCCTCTGACGATGGTGCCCATTACGACAAGGTCGTCGAACTGCGCGCCGAGGACATCCCGCCGGTCCTGACATGGGGCACCAGTCCCGAAACCGTCATTCCCGTGACCGGCACCGTCCCCGACCCGGCCGCTGAACCTGATGCCGCGCGACGTGCGCAGATGCAGCGCATGCTGGATTATATGGGCCTGCAGGCGGGGCAGAAGATCGCGGGCACGCCGGTCGATGTCGTGTTCATCGGGTCATGCACCAACAGCCGGATCGAGGACCTGCGTGCAGCCGCCGCCATCGTGTCGGGCCGCCATGTGGCGCAGGACGTGCGCGCGATGATCGTGCCCGGATCGGGCGTCGTGAAGGCGCAGGCGGAGGAGGAGGGTCTGGACCGCATCTTCCTCGACGCCGGGTTTGAATGGCGCGAGGCCGGGTGTTCGATGTGCCTGGGCATGAACCCGGACAAGCTGACGCCGGGGCAGCGCTGTGCCTCTACCTCCAACCGTAATTTTGAAGGACGTCAGGGACCGGGCGGACGCACCCACCTGCTGTCGCCCGCCATGGCCGCCGCCGCCGCCGTGACGGGATGCCTGACCGATGTGCGGGAGTTGATCTGACATGGATAAGTTCACGGTCCTGACGGCGATCGCCGCCCCCCTGCCGCAGGAAAACATTGATACCGACAAGATCATTCCGGCGCGCTTCCTCAAGACGACCAAACGTTCAGGCCTTGGCGTGCATGCGTTCGACAGCATGCGCTACAACGCGGACGGGTCGGAAAATCCCGATTTCGTCCTGAACCGGGATCCCTACCGCAAGTCGCAGATCCTGATTACCCACGACAACCTTGGCTGCGGTTCGTCGCGTGAACATGCGCCGTGGGCGCTGCTGGATTTCGGCATCCGCTGCGTCATTGCGCCGTCATTTGCGGATATCTTTTTCAATAACTGTTTCAAGAACGGCATCCTGCCCATCGCCCTGCCGCGCGAGGTGTGCGACGAACTGATGGCCGATGCGCGGATGGGCGAAAATTCGCGCATTACCATCGACCTGCCCCGGCAGGTGGTGGTGCGTCCCGACGGAAGTGAAATCCCGTTCGAGGTCGATCCCCTGCGCAAGCGCCTGCTGCTGGAGGGGCTCGACGATATCGGCCAGACCCTGCAGCACGAGTCCGCGATCGAGACGTTCGAGGCCCGGCGTCGGCATGATGAGCCGTGGATGCCCTCCATCACCATTGACTGACCCTCACCGGTCGCTTTTTCAGCAGGGAGCTATCATGTCCGAAACCAAGAAACTTCTGATCCTCCCTGGCGATGGCATCGGACCGGAAATCATGCGCGAGGTCGCGCGCATCATGGCGTGGATGAGCCGTGCGCGCGGGATCAATTTCGACATTACCGAGGACCTGGTCGGTGGCGCGTCGCTGGCGGTCCATGGCGTGCCGATCCGTCAGGAAGTGATTGACGAGGCCCGCGCCGCCGATGCCGTGCTGTTCGGTTCGGTGGGGGACCCCAAATGGGCATCCGCCGGGTTCGACCGTCGCCCTGAAATCGCGATCCTGAAACTGCGCCAGGAGCTTGGCCTGTTCGCCAACCTGCGCCCGGCCAAGGTGTTCGACGCGCTGGCCGATGCCAGCACGCTGAAGCCCGAAGTGGTGCGCGGGCTTGACATCATGATCGTGCGCGAAACGGTGGGCGGCATCTATTTCGGCAACCCGCGCGGGATCGAGACCCTGCCCGACGGGTCGCGGCGCGGCATCAATACCGAGGTCTATACCACCCCGGAAATCGAGCGCGTCGCCCGCGTGGCCTTTGACCTTGCACGCAAGCGGGACAATCGCGTCTGCTCCGTCGAGAAGTGCAACGTGATGGAAAGCGGTCTGCTGTGGAAGGAGGTCGTGACCGACCTGCATGCGCGTGAATACGCGGATGTGGAACTGACGCACATGCTGGCCGATAACTGCGCGATGCAGTTGGTGCGCAACCCGCGTCAGTTCGATGTGATCGTGACCGGCAACCTGTTTGGCGACCTGCTGTCCGACCTTGCCTCCATGCTGACCGGCAGCCTTGGCA
This sequence comes from Gluconacetobacter entanii, assembly GCF_013155425.1. Lineage (NCBI taxonomy): Bacteria > Pseudomonadati > Pseudomonadota > Alphaproteobacteria > Acetobacterales > Acetobacteraceae > Gluconacetobacter > Gluconacetobacter entanii. Next base: position 17,040 of record NZ_JABJWD010000010.1, read on the forward strand.
TGCTGCCGTCCGCCACGCTGGGGGCCGTGGATGCCAATGGCAAGCGTCCGGCCCTGTATGAGCCGATCCATGGCAGCGCGCCCGACATCGCGGGCAAGGGGCAGGCCAACCCGCTGGCGCAGATCCTGTCGTTTGCGATGCTGCTGCGGTATTCGTTCAACATGCTCGAAGATGCCGCGATGATCGAGACGGCGGTGGCCAACGTGCTGGCCAGTGGCCTGCGCACCCCCGACATCATGAGCCCCGGCATGGCCGTCGTCGGCACCGAGGTGATGGGTGAGGCGGTGGTCCGCGAACTCGACAAGCTCCAGCAGGGCTGATCCTGCGTCTTGCAGTGACGTTATGTAAGAAAGTCGCATCTGGGAAACAGGTGCGGCTTTTTTTTGTCTTGTGAAGGATCAGGGCTCTGCCCTGAAACCCGCCAAAGGGCATTGCCCTTTGGAAACCATGACTTGTCCATGAAACGGGGGCAGGGGGGGCGCACTCTCCCCGCCGGGCAATGCCTGGCAATCGTAAGGAAGTTTTTGGTGAAGCTTTTTTCAAAAAGCTTCGAAAAACGCAGCCTTCCTGAAAACAGGCCAGCCCCCTCACAGGCCGGGCTTGAGCACATACCCCTTGCCCCGCACGGTCTGGAGGAATCGCGGTTCCCTCGGGTCGGGTTCGATCCGGCGGCGCAGGCGCGTGACCTGCACATCGACGGCGCGTTCGCCGATTTCGTCCATTTCCAGCGTCTGCGCGATTTCATGGCGTGACAGGACTTCGTTGGGATGGCGCGCCAGCACGGCGAGCAATGCGGATTCGCCGCCCGTCAGGTGCACGATTCCGTCGCGTCCGCTCAGCAGGCTGCGGGCGGGGTCGAACTCCAGTTCGCCAAGGCGCACGATGCGCAGGTTGTTGGTGGGCGGCGGCGGGGCGAAGCGGCGCAGGTGCGCCTTGAGGCGCAACAGCAGTTCACGCGGCTCGAAAGGCTTGCCGAGGTAATCGTCGGCCCCGGCTTCCAGCCCGATGATCCTGTCTTCCGGCTCCCCGCGCGCGGTCAGCAGCAGGATGGGGAAATCCAGCCCTTCGTTACGCAGTTCCCGTGTCAGTTCCAGCCCGTTTTCGCCCGGCATGGTGATGTCGAGCACAAGCGCGTCAGGCTGCATGAAGCCAAGGACCTGCCGCGCCTCATGCGCGGAAGCCGCGGCACTGACACGGAAGCCCTGTTCGGTCAGGTAGCGTTGCAGCAGGCGACGCAGGCGCGGATCGTCATCGACCACCACGATATGGGCATCCACGTTCGCCGGGTCGCGTGGCGGCATGGTGGTGGAAGCGGGACGGGGGGACCTGTTCATTCACGACTCCGTTGTGTCTGACCGGGTGCTTGGGCATCGCGATGGCGCGCCATGTTCCGTGATTCCTCTATCAGGCCCCGCATGACCCGGCGGAATCCTTCCACCGCCGGTCCCCCGGCATCGCGATAGACCCGCAGCACGACGTCGCGCTGGCGTTCAAACAGGCGACGTTCCATCTCGTACCCGGCATCGGTCAGGCGCAGCAGGCGCATGCGCCGGTCACGGCTGCTGGTATGCTGGTGGATCAGCCCGCGACGCATGAGGTCATTGAGGGCACGGGCCATGCTTTGCTTGGTAATCGCCAGAATGTCCAGCAGGGCGCCGACGGAAATATCCGGCTCGTTCTTCACGAACTGGAGGATCCGCTGGTGCGCGTGCCCGATCTGCATTTCCTCCAGCAGGGGATCGAGCAGGCCGGCAAAGCCACGGCAGGCCTGTGTCATCAGCATCTGCGCCTGGCGCATGTCCTCGTCGCGCAGGAACAGCAGTTCGACGCCGGCGTGCGGGCGTGCGGGACGGCTTGCCGGTGGTGGGGGACGGCGTTCGGTCAAGGGCAGGGCATGTGGATGCGGCGGGCCAACGGGTCGGTCAGAACGGACGCCCGAGCAGGCGGTTCTTCAGCCGTGTAACCTGCGCGATATTGGCAAGGCGCCGGTCAAGGAATTCCTCCACCGTCGCCATGTTGCCGCCGCGCGCCAGCCAGAATAGTAGGGTGGCGACATAGATCCCCGCCAGCGACGCACGCTTGGTCATGTAGGTCACGCCCTGCGAATCGTCACCGGCGGCGGTCCAGATGGCGTTGACGCTGCGCGAGATGCTGCGTGCCAGCAGGCGGGCATGCCCCGGCATCATCAGCACCGAAAGGGCATGGCGCACGGCGGGGCGATAGCCTGCGGCCTGCGTCAGGCGGAACATGATCGCGGCGCGGACGCGGCGGCTGAGCTTGCGCGAATGGAATCCATGTGCGGCGTCCAGCATGTCGCGGTCGGCAAGGTCGAAATATGCCTCCGCCACTTCGGCGATCCCACCGGGGAACAGCAGGTCGGCATCCTCGCCCGCGACCTGCTTCAGGGTGGCCATGGACCATTCGCGCCGTCCCACGCCCTCCACCATGCGGCGCAGGGCGGCGTCACGCGCGGGGGAATGATCGATGGCGGGGGGCTGCAGGCACGATGTGGCCGATGCCGTGATGAGGGACCCGATCATGCCTGCTGTTCTCCGTAACGTGCCATTTCAGTGTCAAACCCCATCTTTCCCAGATCGTTCATCCGCATCGGATATAATATGCCGTTCAGGTGATCATATTCATGTTGCATGACATTCGCCACAAATCCCGATGCCGTGCCCTCGACCCTCTGCCCCCGTGCATTCAGCCCGTGATAGGCGATGCGGGTGTGGCGCGGGACCCATCCGCGCAGGCCCGGAATCGACAGGCATCCCTCCAGCCGCAGGACCGTTTCATCCCCGACCGGCGTGATATGCGGGTTGATCAGGACCTGCGGGCCGCAGGGCAGGTCATCGGGCGCGCCGGTGCTGCGGGCCGCGGGCACGCGATAGATGAACACCCGGCAGGAACGGTGGACCTGTGGCGCGGCAAGGCCCACGCCACCCGCATCCTCCATCGTCTCGATCATGTCGGCCACCAGGCGCGCGATGTCGGTGCTGGTGGGGTCTTCGACGGGGGCCGCGCGGCGCAGCAGCACGGGGTGCCCCATCCGGGCGATCTTGAGCAGGGTCATGGCGGGCGTTGATCCTTTGCATCTGGCATGAAAACGCGTCACCTGCGTCGGGTGCATGGGACGGTCGTGAAATAACCTGTGCAGGCGCGGTGTAAAACCACCGGAAAGATTTGTATTGCCGGATCGGGCTGTGATATAGGTGCGGCCCGTTTGGGAATCGCACGCAGGGAATGGCCTCGGGCGGTCATCCCCCATTACAGATACCCATCGCCGCCGGCGCAAGTGACGGCTTACAGCAGGAGTTGACGACCCAGTGCAGGTTCTCGTTCGTGATAATAACGTCGATCAGGCTCTCAAGGCCCTCAAGAAGAAGATGCAGCGTGAAGGCATCTTCCGGGAAATGAAGCTGCGTCGGCACTATGAAAAGCCGTCTGAACGCAAGGCGCGTGAAGCCGCTGAAGCCGTGCGCCGTGCGCGCAAGATGGAGCGCAAGCGTCTGGAACGCGAAGGGTTCTGATCTGTTTTCAGATACCGGGCTCCGCCCGTGGGAAAAGCCGGCTTCCGTATGGGGTCGGCTTTTTTTATGTCGGGCGGCCCGGGGCGCGCGGGATGATCCATGAGACAGCATGCCGAACCCCCATCACCGGTTGAAAACCGTTCCGCCGTGATGCGCCATCTGGACCGGCTGGTGCGGCGTGTGCTGCCGCGCTCTCTGCTGGGGCGCATGCTGCTGATCGGGTTCATTCCCCTGCTGGTGACGCAGGGGATCTCGCTCGAACTGTTTTACGGCAATTACCTCAAGATCGTCTCGCGGCGGCTGTCGGCGGGCGTGGTGAACAATATCGCCATGACCATCGACATCATGGAACGCTATCCCGCGCCATCGGACCGCGCGTGGATCCTGCGCGACGTGCGCGACCGTGCGCAGTTGCACATGACATGGCGCGAGGGGGAAAGCCTGCAGCGCGTGGGATCGAACCATGTGCTGGGACCGGTGGATGACGACCTAGTGCGTGACCTGCGTGTCGCGATCGGACGTCCGGCCTTCGTGGACTGGAAAAGCGACCGCCATATCGTGTCGGTCTTCATCCAGATGCCCGACGGGGTACTGCGTGTCGATACACCGCGCAAGCGGCTGGATGTGGCGCCGGTGTGGCTGTTTGTCGCATGGGCGACGGGCAGTGCGCTGCTGCTGTTCTGCATCGCGGCCTTTTTCATGCGCAATCAGGTGCGCGCCATACGGCGGCTGGCGCGGGCGGCGGAACTGTTCGGGCTGGGACGCGACATCGACCCCATCCACCCCGAAGGCGCGCAGGAAATCCGCAAGGCGGCGGTGGCGTTCAACCGCATGCGCGACCGCATCTTCCGCTTTGTGGAACAGAGGACATCCGTGCTGGCCGGGGTCTCGCACGACCTGCGCACACCATTGACGCGCCTGCGCCTGACGCTGGCGATGGTGCCGCGTCAGGGGACCATCCGCGCGGCGGACCTGCAACCCGATATCGAGGACATGGTGGCCGATGTCGGGGAGATGGAACGCATGATCGAGAGCTACCTGTCCTTTGCGCGGGGGGAGGGGGCGGAAGTTCCGGCAATGGTGGATGTGCGCGAACTGCTCGAGGAGGTCGCAACGGCCGCCCGCCGTGCCGGGGCGCGTGATGTCAGCGTCCTTGTCACGCGCGCGTCGTATATCGTGGTGCGCCCGGCCGCGTTCCGGCGCGTGCTGTCGAACATCGTGGACAATGCACGCCGCCACGCCAGCCACATCCGGCTGAGTGCGCGCAAGAAGCGCAGCAGCACCGTCATCTATGTCGATGATGACGGGTGCGGGATTGACGAATCACGCCGCGAGAGCGTCTTTCGCCCCTTTGAAAGCGGGCGTGACGGGGGCACCGGGCTGGGCCTTGCCATCGCGCGTGACATCATCCATGCGCATGGGGGCGAAATCCGGCTGGACAGCAGCCCGTCGGGCGGCCTGCGCGTCCGGATTGTCATCCCGGACTGAAAGTGATGGAAGTCTTCGGGTGCTGCCTGTTTTCAAAAAGGGCGGCGTTTTTCTGAAGCTTTTTCGATCAAAAGCTTCAGCAGAAACTTCTTTATGATGTCCATAAATCCGGGGCGCCATGCCCGATGACGCGGAACGTCAGGATCAGGGCAGGCTGTTGCCCTGGCCACCATGACCAGGGCCACCGTTCATGCTGTTCATCGGGCCGGTGCTGCCGCCATAGGTGCTGGTCATCTGGCTCATGGGGTTGTAGCGGCCGACATTGCCCAGGATCTGCTGCATGATGTTGATCTTGGTGCCCGGCGTCGGTGTCTTGCCCATCGCCATGCTGACATAGCGCGCATCATCCTTGTGCAGGGTGCGCAGGTTGCGCAGGATGCCGCCCTCGTCAAACGTCAGGACCACGACCTGCTGCTTGTCGATATGGGGAAAGCTGATGGGCGCCAGCGTCTGGCGCATGGAGATGTAGATCCACGTATTGTCGTCAAACGTCGCACGGCTGGTAGGGGAGCCGAGGAGGTCCATGACATCGGAACGTGAACTCGTCCCCGTCTTGAGCTGGTTGTAGTCATCCGCCTGCACGAGGGAGCCGCGCTGGACCACGCTTGGCTTGAACGCGACGCATCCCGACAGCGACAGGCCAACCCCGATGACAGCGCACGAAAACAGGCGTAAGGAACGGGGGCGGGAAAAGATGTGCTGCGCTGGCCTCATGATCGGATAAAGCGTCCTGGTAAGATGCTGCAGATAGACAGTCCGACCTTCCGGGTGCCTTATTGGTCAAATGAAGTCAATCGCAGATCCGATGCAAGGCGGAAAAACACATCCGCCCCTTTCGGTCGCGGTGATGGCTGCCCGGCATGCCCGTTGGCCCGGCATGGTCCCCATGGCCGGGGACAGGCCGGAATTGCAGGAGAAGAGACGAGCTATGGATCCAGAATTTTCCCGTCGCGTCCCGGTGGGACGCATCGCGGCCAAGGGCATGGAAACCTCCATCGAGGCCACGCCCGCGGAATGCGCCGCCCTGGCGCGGCGTTTCGGGATCCCCGCGATCCGCGACCTTGCCTGCCGCTACCGCCTTGTGCCCGGCAGGCAGGGGGAGGTGATGGCCGAAGGATGGCTGACGGCGCATGTGACGCAGGAATGTGTCGTCAGCCTCGAGCCGTTCGAGGACGCCGTCGCCGAATCCTTTACCGTGCGCTGCATCCCGGCCGAACGCTTCCGCGAGGACGACGAGGTCGATCCCTTCAGCATCGACGAGGTCCCCTATGAGCGCGAGACGATCGACCTTGGCGAACTCGCGGCGGAGGAACTGTCGCTTGGCCTCGATCCCTATCCGCACAAGCCCGGAAGCGTGATTCCCGTCGAACTGCTCGACGTGGAGGAGGAAGACGATGCAGGGGAGGGCGAGGAGCCAAAGCGCCAGCCTTTCGCCGCCCTTGCGGACCTCAAGAAAAAGCATAACTGAGGCGTCAGGGCACGCCCGGGGGGCGGCTGGCGTCCGGCGGATCGCAAGATCGTCTCTTGCGGAATGTCCGATCGTCTGCTAGAGCGCCCCCCTCAATTGTTGATAACTGACCGGGTGACACCTCGCTGGCGTTACCGGGTTGTGATCCCAGATCGGAGGGGCCCAGGCCCATGGCTGTACCTAAGAGAAAAACCTCGCCGTCCCGTCGTGGCATGCGTCGCAGCCATGCTGCGCTGCCCGTGCAGGCACATGCGGAATGCTCCAACTGCGGCGAACTGAAGCGCCCGCACCATGTCTGCAGCCACTGCGGACATTATGACGGCCGCGAAGTCGCATCCGCGGGCAAGGCGCTGAAGACCGCCGTCCGCGCCTGATACACGTTCGACGCGGTTACCTGTCGGGACGGGAGATGCCATTGACATGGCGCGGGAATGCCACATGCAGGCGTCCCCGCCCGTCCGGATTGCGCAGGAAAATGCTGCATGAAGGGGGTATCCCCTTTCGGCACTTGCGCGTTTTACCTTCACCCGGCACAAGACGAGCATGACCGAGACAGGTTCCTCTTTTTCCGCGACACAGTCCTACACTCTGGCCATTGATGGAATGGGTGGGGATGGTGGCCCGGAAGTCGTGGTGGCCGGACTGGCGATTGCCGCAGACCGGCATCCATCCGCCAGAATTCTTCTGATTGGCGATGAAAGGCGGCTGCAGGCCCTTCTGGCGCAGCATCCGCGTGCGGCGGCGATCTGTACGATCCGTCCCGCCGGTTCCGCCATTTCCATGGAAATGAAACCCACCGCCGCATTGCGGGTGCGCGATTCCTCGCTGCGCCTGTCGATGGACGCCGTCGCCAATGGCGAGGCGATGGGCGTGGTCTCCGCTGGCAACAGCGGTGCGATGCTGGCGCTGGCCAAGATCGTGATCAAGACCCTGCCGGGCATTTCACGTCCCGCGATGGCGGCGATCAGTCCCACGACCAAAGGGGACGTGGTCATGCTCGACCTCGGCGCCAATGTCGCGTGCGACTGGCGCAACCTCGTCGAATTCGCGGTGATGGGCGAAGCCTTCGCCAAGGCGGTGCTGGGCCTGCCCGCGCCGACGATCGGGCTGCTCAATGTCGGGTCGGAGGAACTCAAGGGCGACGAACGCCTGCGCCAGGCGGCCGAAGTGCTGCGTGGCAGTCCGCTGGCACGGCAGTTCCATGGCTTTGTGGAGGGGCATGACATCACCGCCGGCACGACCGACGTGGTGGTGACGGACGGCTTTACCGGCAATGTCGCGCTCAAGACCGGCGAGGGCGCGCTGAAGATGGCCTTTACCCTGCTGCGGCAGGTGTTCAGTTCCGGCCTGCTGGGCCGGATCGGCTATCTGCTGGTGCGTCCCGGGCTGGAACGGATGAAGGAATGGCTCGACCCGCGGCGGTATAATGGCGCGGTGTTCGTCGGGCTTAACGGCGTGGTGGTGAAGTCGCATGGCGGCACCGATGCCGAAGGCTTCGCCTCGGCCGTGGATGTGGCGATCGACATGGTCACCCATGATTTCAATGCCGGTATCCGTGACCAGCTTTCCCGGATGGGAAGCCTGACGGCCAGCAGGTTCAGTAACGAAAAGGAGCCGACACAGGCAGTTTCGGCTTCCTGAGTCGCTGCCGTGGGCAAGGGGACATGCGCACCCGCAGGGCGCGACGTGCATGACCCCGCCCCAACAGGTTTGGACAGACACGCATGAAGGCGAGACGCTCGCTGCTGAAGGGTTTTGGCGGCTACCTGCCGGACAGAATCGTGACCAACGATGAACTGGCCACCAGTGGGCTGGAAACCTCTGACGAGTGGATACGCGCCCGCACCGGCATCGCGCAACGCCATCGCGCCGGGCCGGAGGATACAGCCGTCAGCATGGCGGCACATGCCGGCAGGCAGGCCCTTGAATACGCCAATGCCTCGCCCGATGATGTCGATGCCATCATCGTCGCCACCAGTACGCCGGACCAGGCCTTTCCCTCCACCGCCGTGCGGGTGCAGGGGGAACTTGGCATCACCACCGGCTTTGGCTTTGACGTCGCGGCGGCATGCTCGGGGTTCATTTTCGCCCTGTCCACCGCCGATGCGCTGATCCGCAGCGGGCAGGCCCGTTCCGCGCTGGTGATCGGCAGCGAGGTCTATTCACGCATTCTTGATCCGGACGACCGCTCCACCTTCGTCCTGTTCGGCGACGGGGCGGGCGCGGTCTTCCTGCAGGCGACGGAGGAAGATGGGGAGCAGGGGATCCTGTCCACCCACCTGCATTCCGACGGGCGTTATGGCGACCTGCTGTATGTGGATGGCGCGATTGGGCAGAAGGACAAAAGCGCCTACCTGAAGATGCAGGGGCGCGATGTCTTCCGTCATGCCGTGGCCAAGCTGTCCTCCTCGGTGGATGAGGTGCTGGCGGCCAACGGCCTGAAATATGAAGATGTGGCCTGGCTTGTGCCGCATCAGGCGAACCTGCGGATCATTGATGGTGTCGCGCGAAAGCTGCACCTGCCGCCCGAACGGGTGGTCATTACGGTGGACCGCCATGCCAATACGTCCGCCGCCTCGATTCCGCTGGCGCTGAACGAAGCGGTGCGTGACGGCCGGATTCGCAGCGGTGACCTCGTGCTGATGGAGGCACTGGGCGGCGGATTGACGTGGGGGGCGGCGCTGGCGCGGATATAGGCGTCGCGTCGGGGCCGTATCCGGCCGCGGAGGCAAGAAAAAAACACACCTGTCAGCACATTGAATTGACGCTGACGGATGGCATGCATAACGTTGCTGCATGAGCACAGTGACCCGCGCCACTCTGGCAGAACAAATCTACAGTCAGGTTGGACTTTCCCGTCATGAGTCCGCCGACATCCTTGAACACGTCCTGGAAAAAGTGGCCCATGCACTCGAAGCCGGGGACACCGTAAAGATCAGCGGATTCGGTACGTTTTCCGTCCGCAGGAAGGGGCGACGCACGGGACGCAACCCCAAGACGGGGGTTGAGGTTCCGATCCTGCCGCGTTCCGTCCTGGTCTTCCGGCCCAGCCAGCTTCTGCGGGCGCATGTGAACGGTAATGCCGGACATATGAATGCAGAGGACGACGAATGAATGTCCATGACCCCGCGCCGGGCGTCGTAAACGCCGCCACCGCCACGCCGGCATCAACCGATGATGCCCTGCCGATCTATGAGGTCGCGCGGCAGCTTGGTATTGCCCAGCATGTGCTGCGGACATGGGAAAACCGTTTTCCCCAGTTGCAGCCCATCCGTGGGCCAAGTGGTCGGCGTCTTTACCGGCCCGATGATGTCCAGTTGCTGCGTCGTATTTCCGACATGCTGTATGTCCGCCATCTCTCGCTTGGGGAGGTGCAGCGTATCCTTGCCGGGATGCCGGGGACGCGCGACATTGCCGGTGCGGCCACCACGCCTGCCGTTACGCCACAGGCGGCGGAGCCCGGCCCTGCCGCGCGCCCTTCGGTCGTTGAGATCACGGACGTGCAGGTCGAGGAAATCGAGACCGTCACCGTCATCCACCAGCAGGTGAGCGCAGCACCTCCTGCCACGCCTCCTGCGCCGGAAGAAAAGGCGCAGGCGGAGCAGGAAGACGTGTCGGCCCCTGCCGCAGGCCCTGCGCCTGTTGCCGTCACGGTTGAGGATGTTGCTCCCGAAGCCGCAGCCCCGGAAGTGTCAGCCCCGCTGGTTGCGAGTTCCCCGGAAGGGGAGGCGCCCGCCACCCTGCCGTCGCAGTTTGAGGCTGCATCCGCGTCATCTGCCGCCGCCCCCGAGGGCAGCGATGCCACGGAAGCCGTGGAGGAAGATGGCACCCCTGCGGATGCCGTGCCGGATGCGGCGCCACAGGTGGCTGCACAGGCGAATGGGGCCGAGGAGGAGGAATCGCCGCTCGAACAGCTTGTCATGCTGGAGCTTGAGCGCCTGCGGGCTGAAAACGTGGTGCTGCGTGATCATCTGCGCGGCGTGCTCGTTGAACTTGAGGCCCTGCGGGAGATGGTGCCGGTCTGAGGATCGGTCCTGTCGCAAGGGATCGGAAGGGGCAGGGACCACGTGTTCCTGCCCCTTCGTTTTTTATGTCCCTATTTTTGCAATTGAATGAAGAAGATGACTTGCGGGTACCGGGCGGGCCTGCTACACGATGCGTCATCGCAGACAGGCGGGCAGTAGCGCAGCCTGGTAGCGCATCAGTCTGGGGGACTGGGGGTCGTGGGTTCGAATCCCGCCTGCCCGATATCCCTGTCTGCGATAAAAACTCCTTAAAATATGAAAATTTCCTGTGCCTCTGATCGGGGCATGCGCGTCCGTGCGTGCAGGGGGTTGCCTGCAAGGCATAAGGACGTGTTTGGTGAGGCCCCTTGCCTGAAAACGCCTTGGAAAATGCCGTCTTTCAGGCCCGCAGGCGGCATCCAGACGGTTTCTTAATCGCGCACGCGCGTCCAGTTGCGCCATAGCATGTGCAGCACGGCCATGATGGCCGGCCCCATGAACAGGCCCAGCAGGTTCCAGCTTTCCGCCCCGCCCAGGATCCCCGTCAGCACCCACAGGAACGGCAGTTGCGTTGACCCGCCGATCAGGGCCGGACGCACGAGATGATCGGCCAGGAAGATCACCGCCAGTCCGACCAGCATGATGACAATGGCGATCACCGCGCTGCCCTTGATCAGCAGCAGGGTGGCCACGATGCCAATCGCGATCATGGCGCAGAACGGGATCATGGCGGCCACGGCCGTCACGACCCCGAACAGGAACGCATGGGGCGCACCCGCGATCAGGTAGGCAACCCCCATCACCACGCCTTCACCCATGCCCACCAGCACCAGTCCCGCGACCGTGCCGTGGATGGAGGCGATGATCTGCAGCGCGATCCGCTCCCCCCGCTTGCCAAAGGCGCGGCGTGACACGACCAGGCACTGGCGGATGACGCTGTCCCCGTCCTTGAGCAGGAAGAACAGTGTCAGGATGGAAAAGATGAACAGGATGCCACGGTGCGCCAACTGGCTGCCCACCTGCTGCGTCATCTTCACGCTCTGCCCGATGCGCAATGACCCCAGCAGGGCGGAAAAATCATCGGGGTTCTGCAGGTGGCTTTCCCACCATGCCCGCAGGGTCTGCGCGCCAAGCGGCAGGTGATCGATCCATTGCGGCACCGGCATGCCCGACTGCCGCGCGTTGTTCAGCAGGTGCAGCACCCCTTCGGCATCGCGCGCGGCCTCCAGCCCGAACAGGGTGACGGGCACAAGGAAGATCAGCGCGATCCCGAGTGTGAAGGCCGCGGGCAGCAGCAACTGGTGTGTCGCGGCATGCCAGCGCGTGCGCGCCCGGACATAGAGCGGCCATGACGCGATGGCGAAGATGCCGCCCCAGATCAGCGACGGCAGGAAGCCACGGACCGTATACAACGCCATTGCGACAAAAAACAGCGCCAGCAGGCCGCGTGCGATCCGCTGCGTGCGCTGCGTCTCCCGAAAGGAGCGGAATGTCCGCAGCGACTGTCTGTTTTCGTCAAGACCGGGTTCCGGGACATGGGACTCGGCGCCAGCGTTCTTGTGGTCCGGCATGGTCATCCTTGTGATGGGACGCGCCCGGACGGGCCGGGCGGTGGTGCGGTGGAACGGGGTCAGGCGGTTTCAACGGCCCAGATGGCAAAGGCATGTATCAGGGCCGCATCGCGCAGGGAATCGAAACGACCCGTCGCCCCCCGATGTCCCGCCTCCATATTGGTGCGTAACATGACCGGGCGCGAGGACAGCGTGTTTTCACGCAGTCGCGCCACCCATTTCGCGGGCTCCCAGTAGGTCACGCGCGGGTCCGTCAGCCCTCCCATCGCCAGGATGGCGGGATAGGCGCGCGGCCGCACCTGTTCATAGGCGGCATAGCTTTCGATCAGGTCGTAGGCCGCCACGTCCTCCAGCGGGTTGCCCCATTCGGGCCATTCCGGCGGCGTCAGCGGCAGGGAGGCATCCGACATGGTGTTGAGTTCATCGACGAACGGCACGACCGCGACGATCCCGGCGAACAGGTCCGGCCGCATGTTCGCGATCGCCCCCATGACCATCCCCCCGGCAGAGCGTCCGTCGGCCACGATTCGTCCCGCCGTGCCGAATCCCTGCGCAACCAGATGTTCGGCGCAGGCGATGAAATCGGTAAAGCTGTTGGGCTTGTTTTTGCCGCGCCCGCCAAGGAACCAGTTCCAGCCCTTTTCCGAACCGCCACGCACATGGGCGATGGCGTAAAACCAGCCCCGGTCCACAAGGCTGAGCACGCGGGTGGAGAAATCAGGCTCGATCGCATGCCCGTAGGAGCCGTACCCATACAGCAGCAGCGGCGCGGAACCATCGCACGGCGCGTCATGGCGGCCCAGCACGGTAATGGGCACCTCCTGTCCGTCGGACGCGCGGGCCATCAGCCGCCAGCAGCGATAGTGGGCCGGGTCATGGCCGGAGGGGACATCCTGCTGCTTGAGCAGGGTATGCGTGCGCCGCGCCATGTCATAGGCGAACCACTGCCGCGGCGTCGTGGGCGACTGGTAGATGTAGCGCAGTTCCACCGTGTCATATTCATACCCGCCCGAAAGGGAGAGGTCATAGGCGGCCTCCCGCGGGGCGAGGGCATGGCGCTCCCCGCTGCGGGACTGCATGATGATGCGGCAGTTGGCGTTGTGGCGTTCGCGCCAGACCAGCCAGTCGGCGAAGGTCTGGCATTCGGTGATGTAGCGGCCGGGTTCATGCGCCACCAGTTCGCGCCAGTTCGCGCGTGCGGGGGCATCCTGCGGGGCGAGTTTCAGCGTGAAATCCACTGCGCCACCGGCATTGGTCAGCACGACGAAATCCGTGCCCCAGTGATGCAGCGTGTACATCACGCCAGTGCTGCGCGCCTCCGCACAGGCCGGGGCGGCATCGGGGGTTGCGGCCGGGATCAGCCAGGATTCGGACGTATCATGGTTGCCCGCCGTGATGATGATCCACTGGCCCGATCGCGTGGCCTCCACCCCGACAAAGAAACCCGCGTCCTTTTCCTCATAGACGAGGATATCGGTATCGCCACCGACCTGTCGGCGATAGACGCGGGCGGGGCGGCCATGGTCGTCGCGCCAGATCCAGAACAGGTGGCGGCTGTCGGGGGCGAAGGTGAACGCGCCGCTGCAATTGTCGATCGGCGGGCCAAGAGGTTCGCCGGTTGCGATGTCATTGACCCGCACGCGATAGATCTCCGACCCCTGCGTATCCTCGGCATAGGCGAAAAGCCTGTGGTCCGGGCTGTGGGCTGCGGTGGCGACGGCGAAATAGTCGTGCGTGGCGGCGCGGGCGTTCATGTCGAGCAGTACCTGCTCGTCCTGCGGCGCATCGGTGCGGTGGCGGGCATAAACGGGATACTGCGCGCCCCCGTCATAGCGTGTGTAATAGGACCATGGCCCGTGCGGCAGGGGGGGATAGGATTCCACTTCCTGCATCCGCCCCTTCATTTCCGCGACCAGGGCGGCCTGCAGGTCCTGCGTGCCGGACAGGATTTCGGCGGTATAGGTGTTTTCCGCCCGCAGGTGGGTCGCGATGTCCTCGCGCAGCAGGGCGGGGTCGCGCAGGACCTCCTGCCAGTTCTCGTCCTTCATCCACGCATATTCGTCATGCCGCACGCGGCCAAGCTGCTCTATGCGGTTGGGGATCCTGCGCGCGACGGGGGGCTGGGGCAGCGGCCGGGTCATGGGCATCGGTCCTTCATGTCGGTGGCGGGGAATGGCCCCGGCGGGTTGTCCGCCATGGCGGCATGTCCCGCGCGAAATGGCAATAACGAATGGCAGTCAGTGGCGATGCGGGCGACAGCGCCCTGCCGCCCGGGCCGCCATCAGGCCTGCGCCGGGGTGGCCGGGGCGAAGAACCGCCAGCCATCAAGCCCCGCGCGCAGGCGCTGCCCCTCGGGCGAGGTCGCGTCGATCAGGCCCGTGCGCAGGAACAGGTCGATCAGGACAAGGTTGACGTTGAATTTGAAGGCGTCGGTGTCGCGCACCAGCCGGAAGGCCTCGGTCAGGGGAATGAGGGAGAATTCCTCCACCTCCCCATCGGCGGGGCGAGGCATGAAATCCTCGGGCAGGACGATCTCGAAACAGTGCAGGATGTCGCGGCGCAGCCCCTCCGGCCGGTCAAGGGCGTAACGTATGTTCACCGTGGGCGTTGCGTGCGCCAGCAGGCTGGCCGGCAGGCTGGCCTCCTCCGCCGCTTCCTTCAGCAGCGCCTCGGCAGGGGTATGTCCCGCCGGGATCCCGCCCGCCACAAGGTGGTCGAGCTTGCCGGGGTCGAGCCGCTTCGTCATCGACCGACGCGCGATCCACAGGTGCAGCCCGTCCGCGCGCCGCATCAGCCCGTTGAGGTGCACGCCCTGCGCCATCAGCCCGAACAGCGGCAGCGCGCCGCGGTCGATCCGCGCGACCGGTGGGGCATCGACATCCGTGCGCACATCGAACAGTTCATGGTGGGAGCGGTAGACGCCCTGCCTTGCCATGTCCTCGGCAATCCGTTCCAGCCGTGACGGATCGGACAGCGTCACCACGCCATCCGCATGGGTCATGCCATGTTCCAGCAGGACGGGCAGCAGTTCGGGCGTGACCCATCCGGCAGGCGTCGCGCCAAGGTGGAACGCCAGCCGCCGCCCCGGCAGGGTCGCGGTGTTGCAGGCGGCGATATGGCGGAAAAAAGGATTCAGGTCGGTGGACATGGAACCATCACTTCATATTGGGGCTCCGTTGCCATAACGGCTGCTCCGGGGGCTGACAATCCTTTGCTCGGGCCGCAGCACCTGTCCGGTGGCCACGGAACCGGTGTGGAATATGGCTTGCAAATCGGTGGGGGCATGTCACATCCGAAGGCATGACTGCATCCCGTGCCACCGACCGCCGCGCGCCCGATACCGAAACCTCGGCCATCAAGACCCTGCATGCCCTGCTGCCGTACCTGTGGCCGCCGCATGACCTTGGCGTGCGCCTGCGGGTGGTGGGGGTGTGCGTGCTGCTGGTGCTGGCGAAGGTGGCCACGATCTGCGTGCCCTACCTCTACAGCCGCGTGATCGACGCGCTGCATCCGGGGCCATCGGCGGGGATGCTGCCGCTGCTGCTGGTCGTGGCGTATGGGGGGCTGCGCATGCTGGCCGCGGGACTTGGCGAACTGCGTGACGCGCTGTTCGCGCCGCTGCGCTTTCGCATCAGCCGCGTCGCCGCCATCCGCAGTTTCGAGCACATGCACCAGCTTTCGCTGCGCTTTCACCTCAACCGGCAGTCCGGCAGCGTCACCCGTGCCATCGCGCGCGGGACGGAGGCGATCGAGACGCTGCTGCGCGTGGGCGTGTTCAACGTGGTGCCGACCCTGATCGAGGCGCTGATGGTCATCATCGTCATCTGGCGGCTGTTCGACTGGCGCTATGCCATCATCATGCTGGTGGCGGTCGCGGCCTATGTCGGCTTTACGGTATCGTTCACCTCGTGGCGGATCGGGCTGCGCCGGCGCATGAACGAGATCAACAGCGAGGCAAGCTGGAAGGCGCTCGACAGCCTGCTCAACTACGAGACGGTCAAGTATTTCGGCAACGAGGCGCATGAGCGCGACCGGTACGAGGATGCGCAGGACCGGTATGAAAAGGCGGCGATCCGCACGCAGCTTTCGCTCAACGGGCTGAATTTCGGGCAGGCGGCGATCATCGCCGTGGCCCTGATCGCGGTCATGCTGATGGCCGCGCGTGACGTGGAGGCCGGGCGGCTGAGCGTCGGGCATTTCGTGCTGGTCAACACCTACCTGATGCAGCTTTACCTGCCACTGAACTTCCTGGGCAGCGTCTATTCCTCCCTGCGCAATTCGCTGGTGGACCTTGAACACATGTTCGCGCTGCTTGATGAGCGTTCCGACGTGGTGGACCGCACCGGTGCGCTGACGCTGCCCGCTCGCCTTGACGAGGCCCCGGCCGCCGATGTCCGCTTCCGCCATGTGCGCTTTGGCTACCGGCCGGGGCGCGAGATCCTGCATGATGTCAGCTTCCACGTCCGCGCGGGCAGCCGTGTCGCCATCGTCGGGCCGACGGGGGCGGGCAAGTCCACCATCAGCAGGCTGCTGTTCCGCTTCTACGACGTGGATGCGGGGTCGATCGAGGTCGATGGCCACGACATCCGCGATTATGCGCAATCGGCCCTGCGCGCGGCCATCGGCGTCGTGCCGCAGGATACCATCCTGTTTAACGACACCATCGGCTACAACATCGCCTATGGCTGCCTTGGCGCAACACAGGCGCAGGTGGAGCAGGCGGCGCGACTGGCGCGGATCCATGACTTCATCGCCTCGTTGCCCGATGGCTATGCCACGCGCGTGGGCGAACGCGGGCTGAAGCTGTCGGGTGGGGAAAAGCAGCGCGTGGCGATCGCGCGCACCATCCTGAAGAACCCGCGCATCCTGCTGCTGGACGAGGCGACAAGTGCGCTGGACACGCGCACCGAACATGAAATCCAGTCCGCCCTGCGCACGGTGGCCGCGCACCGGACCACCATCATCATCGCCCACAGGCTGTCGACCGTGATCGACGCGGATGAAATCCTCGTGATGGAAAAGGGGGTGATCCGCGAACGTGGCGACCACCGCACGCTGCTCGAACGTGGGGGGCTGTACGCCGGGATGTGGGCCGCGCAGGCGGAGGAGAACGCAAAGGCGCAGGTGGCCCAGGACTGATGCCGTGGTGCGGGCGGCCATGCAAAGGGGACGCCGCGCGTCGGCGCGCCCTCTGGTCAGCGGCGTGGGCAGGGTCCATATGAAGGACACGAACAGACAAGCCGGAAGGGAGCTTTCCTGAAATGACGGATACGAAGAACACGCCCCATGACGCCGCCGGGGCCGGGCAGGATGGCGGTATCCCCGCCGAACTGAGCCATTGCGGCGCGGTCGTGGACAAGGCGATCGAATACATGCTGGGTGAAAACCTGCCGCCGGTCGCCATCTCCTCCGCGCTGCTGGGTGGCGCGCTGGGCCTGCTGTCGCGCACCATGGGCAAGGACGCCATGCAGGCGATGCTTGAAAATGCCCTGCACAGCGTGCAGGCGGGCGAACTGCACCCCGAACATGACCGCGCGGGCAAGAACTGACGCAGGGGGATGTGTCCCATTCCCGCCGAATCAGGAGGGGAGAGGGGCAAAAAACCCTGTTTTCAGACAAAAAACGCCGAATCATGGCATATCCGTCTTGACGGATTGCGGTGGTTTGGCGATAAGCCGCGCCTAATCTAGACGATCCTTAAGCCGGGCATCAGTGCCTCGGCCCCAGTCTTATCCGAGGATGATACTTATGTCTCGCCGTTGCCAGATCACGGGCAAAGGCGTGCTGACCGGAAACAACGTCAGCCACGCCAACAACAAGTCCCGCCGCCGTTTCCTGCCGAACCTGCAGGAAACCTCGCTCCTGTCCGACATTCTCGGCACGCCGGTGCGCCTGCGCCTGAGCACCAACGGGATCCGCACGGTCGAGCATAATGGTGGTCTGGACGCGTTCCTGCTGTCCACGCCCAACCGGAAGCTGACGCCCGAGGCGATGACCGTCAAGCGCCGCATCCTGCGCGTGCAGGGCCGCAAGGCCGCCGCCGCAGCCTGAAGGCGGCCACGACCCGCATCCGCGCCGTGAAGAACGCGCGGATGCGGTGTCGCGCAGAGGCCTGGCCGATGTCAGGTCCGTTATTCCGTCGTGCCGGTCTGCATCGTCCAGCCATCGCGGTTTGGGGCGGGAGCAGCTCACGGTCCCGGCAGGCGCGAAGGGAACCCTGTCCCGTTCGCGCCCTCGTTGTCTTGTGGAGGTTCTCCCGTGTCCGACAAGTCTGATCTGTCCCTGATTCGCAATATCGGTATTACCGCGCACATCGATGCGGGTAAGACCACGACGACCGAGCGCATCCTGTATTACACCGGTGTGTCGCACAAGATCGGTGAAGTCCATGAGGGCAACACCACCACCGATTACATGGCGCAGGAGCGTGAGCGCGGCATCACCATCACGTCCGCCGCCGTGACATGCGAATGGGAAGGCCATCGCATCAACATCATCGACACCCCGGGCCACATCGACTTCAACATCGAAGTCAACCGCTCGCTGCGTGTGCTCGATGGCGCGGTGTTCATCATCGAAGGCGTCGCCGGCGTGCAGCCGCAGTCGGAAACCAACTGGCGTCTGGCCGACCGCTACAACGTCCCGCGCATCATCTTCATCAACAAGCTGGACCGCACCGGCGCCGATTTCTATCACGCGTTCGACACGCTGAAGGAAAAGCTCGACATCGTCGCGATTCCGCTGCAGCTGCCGATTGGCGCGGAAGAGAATTTCGTCGGTGTCGTTGACCTGATCGAGATGAAGGCCATCGTCTGGGAAGGCGGCGAACTCGGCGCGAAGTTCCATGACGAGGAAATCCCCGCCGACCTGCTGGAAAAGGCGAAGGAAGCCCGCCAGAACCTGCTCGACACCGCGCTGGCCGTCGATGACGCCGCGATGGAAGAGTATTTCGACAAGGGTGACGTTGATGTCGCGACGCTGAAGCGCTGCATCAAGAAGGGCACCATCTCGGGCGAGTTCCGTCCCGTCCTGTGCGGCACGGCGTTCAAGAACAAGGGCGTTCAGCCGCTGCTCGATGCGGTCATCGACTTCCTGCCCGCGCCGGACGATGTCGAAGGCATCCGTATCGCGCCGCCGGAAGACGAGGAAGTTGACGAGAACAAGCTGCCGATCATCCCGGTCGATCCCGACGGGAAGTTCGCGGGCCTGGCGTTCAAGATCATCAACGACAAGTACGGCACGCTGACGTTCGTGCGTGTCTATCGTGGCGTGCTGCGCACCGGTGACACCGTGCTGAACACCACGAAGGGCCACAAGGAGCGTATCGGCCGCATCTTCCAGATGCACGCGGACAAGCGTGAGGAACTCAAGGAAGTGCATGCCGGTGACATCGCGGCGTTCGTCGGCCTGAAGGACACCCAGACGGGTGATACGCTGGCCGATCCTGCCGATCCGGTGGTTCTGGAACGTATGACCTTCCCGGTTCCCGTCATCGACATCTCCGTCGAGCCGAAGACGAAGGACGCGGTGGAAAAGATGACGCTGGCGCTGCAGAAGCTGTCCGGTGAAGATCCCTCCCTGCGCCTGAAGACCGATCAGGAAACCGGCCAGACCATCCTGTCGGGCATGGGCGAACTGCACCTCGACATCATCATCGACCGCCTGCGTCGTGAATATGGCGTGGATGCGAACATCGGCGCGCCGCAGGTTGCGTATCGCGAGACGATCACCCAGGCGCATACCGAAACCTATACCCACAAGAAGCAGTCGGGTGGTTCGGGCCAGTTCGCGGAAGTGAAGATCGAGTTCGCGCCGGTCGAGCGTAACGAAGGCATCTCCTTCGAGAACAAGGTCGTCGGTGGTTCCGTGCCGCGTGAATACATCCCGGCCGTTGAAAAGGGCATCACCATGCAGGCCTCCACGGGCGTGCTGGCGGGCTTCCCGACGGTGGACTTCAAGTTCACACTGCTCGACGGTAAGTACCATGACG
This sequence comes from Gluconacetobacter entanii, assembly GCF_013155425.1. Taxonomy (NCBI): domain Bacteria; kingdom Pseudomonadati; phylum Pseudomonadota; class Alphaproteobacteria; order Acetobacterales; family Acetobacteraceae; genus Gluconacetobacter; species Gluconacetobacter entanii. The sequence continues at coordinate 37,091 of NZ_JABJWD010000010.1, forward strand.
TCGACTCGTCCGCGCTGGCGTTCGAAATCGCGGCGAAGGCCTGCTTCCGTGAAGGCATGAAGAAGGCCGGTCCGGTCATCCTCGAGCCGATCATGGACGTGGAAATCACCACCCCGAACGACCATGTCGGTGACGTGGTGGGTGACCTGAACCGTCGTCGTGGCATGATCCAGAACCAGGAAAGCTCGGGCTCGACCGTCATGGTCCGTGCGCTGGTGCCGCTGAAGGAAATGTTCGGCTACATCTCGCACCTGCGTTCGATGACGAAGGGCCGTGCATCCTTCACGATGCAGTTCCATCACTACGATCCGGTGCCGCGCAACGTGGCAGAGGAAATCATGTCCAAGTCCGCCTGATCACGGCAGACAGGACAGACGGGAACAGGGCCAGCCTCCTTCGGGGGCTGGCCTTTTTCTTTGGCGATGGGGCTCTCCCCTGAGAGCCGCAGAGGGGATTGCCCTTCGAAAACCATGATTTTCCAGCGCATGGGGGCCGTCCCGTTCCCGCCGGAACCGGGCAAAGCCCGAAATTTCAAAAGTTTTTGGTGAAGCTTTTTTCAAAAAGCTTCAAAAGACACCGCCCTGTTGAAAAAAGGCGCCCCCCGACCCTTCCATCGTAACTGAAAAAGACTACGCGTGGGCCCAGGTGTCGCCAGCCTGTACCGCCCGCCCGTCATCACGCAGCTTTTCCAGATGCGCCCGCAGGTTCAGCAGTGCCGCCCGCCGCAGGCCGGGGCGCAGGCGGTGATAGGCCGCATCGACAATCTGTTCCGGCGTGCGGGGGGAGGGCAGCAGCAGCGCGGCAATGCTTTCATGTCGCGACAGGCGATGTTCGATCAGGCCGCGCATGCAGGTTTCAGGCTGTTCTATGACCGGACCATGCGCCGACAGCAGCAGGCGCGGCCTGCATCGCAGCAGGCGTTCCATGCTGTCGAGGAACATCTGCACCGACCCGTGCGGGGCAGGGGGGATCAGCGTGGTGGACCATCCCATCACGTGATCGCCCGTCAGGATCACGCCATCGGTGGTCTGCAGGCAGATATGATCCGTCGCGTGGCCGGGGGTATGGAGCACCCGCAGTCCCGCGACCAGATCGAGGTCATGCAGCCCTACATCGGGTGTAAATGCGGGCTCCGCGCTGCGGTGCCATGCATGGATGGGGGCCCCGGTGCGGCGTGACAGCGGGGCGGCCCCGTCAAGGTGGTCGTGATGGGTGTGCGTCAGGATGATGTGCGTCAGGGGCCGGCCATTCAGGGCGCGCTGCACCGCGTCGAGGTGCGCGTCATCCGCGACGCCGGGATCAATGACGGCGCATCCCCCGTCGGCATGATCGACAATCCATGTGTTGGTGCCGTTGCCGGTCATCGGGCCGGGATTGTCGGCCACCACGCGACGGAGGGTTGGCGTGGCCGCGATCGCCACGCCACAGGGGGGCGGTGCCTCCACCACGCGCCAGTCATAACGCGACATGGCTCAGCCAAAGGCCCCGACATGGTGCATCACGCCGGTGCTGATTTCGCGTATCAGCGAGAACAGGCGCTGCATCGGTTCAAAAATCTCCGTGTATTCGCGCATGTAGGTCCCTTCGTCGCGCGGGCCATGCGGTTCATGGAAATCGAGGTCGAAGCTGCGGTCGGCATGATAGGGGAAGATCTTTTCAAGCTCCTTGAGCACGTCGGGGATCTCGAGGCACAGGACCTTCGCCGTCAGCACATCGCGGGTGAAGGCGTTGCGCGGCGCGAAATACGGGATGCGGGTGGACAGCATCCAGATCTGTTCGATCACGGCGATGCGGATGGCATGCAGCAGCATCTCGTCGGCCTCCATCCTCGGGGCGCTGGGCCATGCGTTGCGCAACGCCAGGTGATCGGATTGCAGGCGCCGGAACATGGATTGCGTGCAGGCCCAGAAATCCAGCCGCTCCAGCCCATGCATCAGCGTCAGGCAGGCTTCCTGCTGCTTCGGGTCATGGTGGGCCGTCGCGCGCTGCAGCCACATGTCCGGGTCCAGCAGGCGGATGACACCGCGCAGGACGCCGTCGCTGGAATGGGCCAGCGCATGGGCCGCGAAATCCAGCGCCCGGCGGAAGCGCGGACTGTCGCTGAGGTAGCGTTCGAACGTGTCGGGATGGCGCGCGGCGGCGGTCCCCAGTCCCTGCAGCGTGTTGGCGCACCAGCCAAGCTGCTGGAGGATGGCGTTGTTGGGGATGGCGCGCAACTGGCTGGGATGGCGGATGCGCGTGGTGATGGCGGCCGTGTCGCTCTGCCGGGCGGAGGGGCGCGATCCCGTCTTGTCGATCAGCGACGGCCCGAACGCGCCCAGCAGCGCGGCATAGCCCGGATCCTCCACCAGTCCCGTCATGCCGCGCGCGATGGCGGAGAAGAAATCGGCGGAGAAATCAGGTTCGTCGTAAACCGGGTCCTCGTCGATGGAGGTCGCGGCGAACGCATGTTCGGCAATCACGCTGACGGTCGCGTCCGCCAGTGGCTGCGTCCCGAACAGGAGGTAGCCGTCCCCGCCCTGGAACGCCGTCTCCTCGCGCAGGCGGATGCCGGCCTGCAGGAAGCGCATGCGTGCGTGCGGCGGGGAGAGGTAGTCGAAACGGTCCGCCAGGCTGTAGGGATGCGCGCCGCGCCCGATGCTCTCCCCATGGGTGTCGAACAGGATGACCTCCACGAAGGCGAGGTCCCATTGCCGCAGCAGGTCACAGACCTTCAGCCGCAGCCGCTCGATCAGGTAGGTCGCGGCCAACTGCCCCACATAGCGTCCCGAATCCGAAAAGCCGAACTGCAGGCTGAGCTTGCGCGTGCGCTGCAGGTAGGCGCGCCAGTGCGGGGAATGCAGGGCTTCCTCGATCAGGTGCTCGCCCTGTTCCAGCGCGTCCTGCGTCTCGAACAGGGGGGAGATCTCGATCATCTCCTCCACGCCCAGCAGGCGCGCCAGCCACAGCGCCGTCAGCAGGGTGTAGCCGGTTTCCGTCTCCGCGATCAGGAAGCGGATGGGGGTGGTGCGGTCGATATGGCGCAGGATCTGGCGCACCGTCATCATCAGCCGGCCCGCCGTGGACTGTTCCACCAGCAGGGAGCCGAAATCGATGTCGATGGACTGCGTCGTGTCCAGCGCCTCGTCCATGCGGGCGATCAGGGCGCGGCGCTGTGCATGGATGTCGGGATTGTCGGTAATGCCCAGGCGCTGGCGTGCGACATTGTGCAGTTGCGTGGAGTTGAGCCGCACATGCGTGTGCGCGGCCGACAGGCCATGGGCCATGAAGCCCGCGCGCGCGACCGCCAGCGTCATCTTGTCATCGGGGGTGGCGGCGTCGATGGCCTCGGCAAAGGTGGGGGCGAGGTCGTTGCTGCTGGTCAGGGCCTCGTCACGGCGGCCGATCAGGACGGCGGCGAAATTGGCCACGGCCTGCGGGTCGGCGCCATCGGGGCAGGCGGTGATCTGCGCCTCCACCGCCTGTACGGCGCGGGTTACGCGTTCATGCAGGTCGTTGGGGACGGACGTGACAGGCGCGATCTGCGCACCAAGGCGCGTCAGTTGCATATGCTTCATGCGCAGCCGCAGCCGCAGCGTGTCCCACCAGCCGATATCGGTGCGCCCGTCCGTGTCGTATCCGACCCAGCTTGTCATGATGATCGGGCGTGGCGCCAGCGTTGCCCACAGTTGCGGCCAGTGGGCCCGCGCCTCGGTCAGGAGGATGCGCGTCAGGCGGTCCAGCGCATTGCGCCCACGCAGGATCGCCTGCGTCGCCAGCGTGAACTCCTCGTCCAGTGTCGGCGGCGCCGCGCGGCGATGCGTCAGGAAGGCCGGGACGTCGGTCGGGGGCTGCTGCGGGTTCTGCGTCGCCATGTCGGCAAGGCAGTCATAGACCGGGTTGGCCAGCGCGAAGGTCGGGTGGGCGGTGAACACGGCGGCAAAGCGGCTGCGTTCGGTGGCGGCGCGAAAGCGGGCGATGGGCACCGGGCTGTCATTGGGGTCGGGCTGCATGATGCGACGCGCCACGTCGCGCATGCGCTGTTCGATGACCGCGTCGTCCACGCCCCCGACATAGGCGGCGATATGGCACGCACGCCGGGCGAAGGCGGCGTCACGCAGGCGGCGCACCCATGCCTCCAGCGCGTCGATCGACAGGCCATCCCTGTCGATCTGCCGTCCGATGCTGCGTGCCAGCGTCATGACCGGGTTGTCGGAAAGGGCGGGGATCGCCACAAGTTCGCGGGCCTGCTGCTGCAGCATGTCTGTCGCATGAGGGGCAGAGGCCTGTGACATCAGAGGGTCCTGTCGTGAAAATTGCATGATGCCCCAGCGTCCCATGTTCGTCGTCGCTTCGCAATCGCCACGGGGTTGTGTTCACGTGTATTTGGAGGTTCCCGGCCACGGCGTATTGGGTCCGGGGACACATAATGGTATCAAAAGGTTCATGAACAACATTCCACAAGCCGACAGGGACGCCTGGCGTGTCCTGCAGCGTTACAAATGGTCGGCAACCGGGCTGTTGGTCGGGATGGCGGGCCTGACGGTTGCGGGCTATGCCCTGCCGGCATCGGGGGTGATGGCCGACCATGCGTGGCTTGACGTCCTGCGCTCGGGGGCGAAGGCCGGGGTGGTCGGCGGGCTGGCGGACTGGTTCGCGGTCACGGCCCTGTTCCGCAGGCCCATGGGCCTGCCCATCCCGCATACCGCCATCCTGCCCGCGCAGCAGGAACGCCTGGCCCAGGCGCTGGGGCGGTTCGTCTCCACCAACGTCTTTACCGAACAGGACGTGGCGAAGGCGATGCAGCGCATCGACCTGCCCAGCGTGATCGGCGACATCCTGCGCGATCCCGAAACCGTGTCCACCGTCAACCGCGCGGTCATCGGCGCGGTGCCGCACATGCTGGACCGGCTGGAGGACGGGCGCGCCAGCAACGCGATCTCCCGCCTTGTGCCCAGCCTGCTGGGGGGGGAGGAAATCGCCCCCATCATGATCCGCAGCATGCGCGCCCTTGTCGATGGGGACCGCCACCAGGAGGTGCTGTCGTTCCTGCTGATGCGGCTCAAGGACGGGCTGAAGTCCAAGGAACACTCCCTGCGCCAGATGATCGAGGAGCGCGTGCGCGAACAGGGCGGGCGCATTCTTGGCTGGGCCATTGGCGGCTCCATCGCCACGAAGGTCCTGACCGCCGCGAGCGAGGAACTTGACCGGATCGACCCGCAGAATTCCGAACTGCGCGAAGGATTCACCACCTGGGTCCGCGCGGAAATCGACCGGATCGAGCAGGATGCCGACCGCCGCCGCGACCTGGCCGGCACGATCAAGGGGGTCCTGTCACATGACAGCATCCGCGGATGGAGCGGTGATATCTGGCACCGCCTGCGGCAGGTGATCGAAAGCGACATCGCCAGGGGGGAGGAAGGATGGACCGCATCCATCGTCCGCGATGCGCTGCACCGCCTGTCGGAACAGATGTACCACGATGCGCAGATGCGCCAGCGCGTCAATGACGCGGCCCAGCGCATGGTCAACAGCAGCCTGCCGTTCCTGCGTGACAGCATGTCACGTTTTATTGCTTCGGTCGTGGCCGGGTGGGACGCGAACGCCCTGAGCGACCGGCTGGAACTGCGTGTCGGGCGCGATCTTCAGTATGTACGCTTCAACGGGACGCTGGTCGGTTTTCTGGCCGGATGTGGCCTGTCCGTGCTACTTCAGCTTATATTCGGCACCGGCATCGGATAGGAAAGCATCATGATGTGCCAAATGAACTTGACGAACCGCGACAGGTGTCTCATCTGGAACTGAGTAAATCAGTACCAGTCTGGTCCATTTAATGTTGGACGTGGCGGGTACGGGAGGGCAGAATGCTGAAACTTTCAAAACTGACCGATTACGCCGTCGTGGCCCTGGTCCGTCTTGGACAGAAAGAGGACGTCACGACCTCTCCCGTGCTGTCGCGTTCCACCGGGATCCCGGAACCGACCATCGCCAAGGTGCTCAAGGTGCTGGCCGCGCAGGGGATCGTCATTTCGCAGCGCGGCGCACGTGGCGGCTATCGCCTTGCGCGGCCACTGTCGCAGATCTCGGTCGCGGCGGTGATCCAGGCGATCGACGGGCCGATTTCGCTGACGACCTGTGTCGATGGCGGGGAATGCGACGCGCGTTCGAAATGCGGGCTGGTGGGACAATGGGATGCGGTCAACGGCGCGATCCTGCAGGCGCTGTCGTCCATTTCGTTGTCCGACATGCAGAACCATACAGTGACATCCCGGCGAGGCCCCGATGCCCCGTCCGCGGCCCTCGGCCCCCTGGCCACGGCCTGAAGGAGGAGTGAAGACAGATGCCAGCAGTTGCCGAGACCCGCAAGACCGTCGAGACGCTGGGCCAGAACACCTATAAATGGGGGTTCGAGACCGATATCGAGATGGATATCGCGCCAAAGGGCCTGAACGAAGACATCATCCGCCTGATTTCCACCCGCAAGAACGAGCCGGAGTGGATGCTGCAATGGCGCCTGAAGGCCTACCATTCATGGCTGGAGATGAAAGAGCCGACATGGGCGAAGGTGCATCACCCGCCCATCGATTACCAGGACGTGCATTACTACGCCGCGCCGAAGAAGAAGCCGGGCCCGAAATCCCTTGAGGAAGTCGATCCCGAACTGCTGCGCACCTACGAGAAGCTGGGCATCCCCCTGCATGAGCAGGCGCTGCTGGCCGGTGTGGAACTGCCCGAGGGGGAGGAGGCGCGCCCCCCCGTCGCGGTGGACGCCGTGTTCGACAGCGTGTCGGTCGCGACCACCTTCCGCAAGACCCTGTCGGAAGCGGGCGTCATCTTCTGCCCCATTTCGGAGGCCGTGCAGGAATATCCAGAACTGGTGCGGCAGTACCTCGGCAGTGTCGTGCCGGTGACGGACAACTTCTACGCCGCGCTGAATGCCGCCGTCTTTACCGACGGGTCGTTCGTGTTCGTGCCGAAGGGCGTGCGCTGCCCGATGGAGCTTTCGACCTATTTCCGCATCAACGCCCGCAACACCGGGCAGTTCGAGCGCACCCTGATCGTGGTGGAGGACGGGGCCTCCGTCTCCTACCTCGAGGGCTGCACCGCGCCGATGCGTGACGAGAACCAGTTGCACGCCGCCGTGGTCGAGCTTGTGGCGATGGAGGATGCGTCCATCAAGTATTCCACGGTCCAGAACTGGTATCCGGGGGACGAGAACGGGCGCGGCGGCATCTACAACTTCGTGACCAAGCGCGGCGCATGCCGTGGCGCGCGGTCCAAGATTTCGTGGACGCAGGTGGAAACCGGTTCCGCCATCACATGGAAATACCCGTCATGCATCCTTCAGGGCGAAGGATCGGTGGGGGAGTTCTATTCCGTGGCGGTGACGAACAACCACCAGCAGGCCGATACGGGCACGAAGATGATCCATATCGGGCGCAACACGCGTTCGACCATCATCGCCAAGACCATCAGCGCGGGACAGTCCGACAGCACCTATCGCGGGCTGGTGCGCATGATGCCCAAGGCATCGGGCGGGCGTAACTTCACGCAGTGCGACAGCCTGCTGATCGGGGATCGCTGCGGGGCGCATACCGTGCCCTATATCGAAAGCCGCAACATGTCCGCCAGCATCGAACATGAAGCAACCACATCCAAGATTTCCGAGGACCAGCTATTTTACTGCCGTCAGCGCGGCCTGTCGGAAGAAGACGCCGTTGGCCTGATCGTCAACGGGTTCTGCAAGGATGTGCTCAAGGAACTGCCGATGGAATTCGCCGTGGAAGCGCAGAAGCTTCTGCAGATCAGCCTTGAAGGCAGCGTCGGTTGAACAGGGATTAGAGACGTGAGTAACGAATTTGTAAGGATCGACGGCCTGTGCGCCCGTATTTCGGATGCCGGGACGCCCAAGGAAATCCTGCGCGGTGTCGATCTGGAAATCCCCGCGGGCGAAGTCCATGCCATCATGGGCCCGAACGGGTCGGGCAAGTCCACCCTGTCCTATGTCCTCGCCGGGCGGGAGGATTACGAGGTCACGGGCGGGAGCGCATCGTTCAAGGGGCAGGACCTGCTGGCGCTCGAGCCGGAGGAGCGCGCGGCCCTTGGCCTGTTCCTCGCGTTCCAGTCGCCGGTGGAACTGCCGGGCGTGAACAACGCCAACTTCCTGCGCACTGCTGTCAACGCCGTGCGCCGCGCCCGCGGGCAGGAGGAACTTGACGCCGTCGGCTTCCTCAAGGCCGTGCGCAAGGAGACGAAGCACCTGTCCATGTCCGACGACATGCTCAAGCGCAACGTCAATGTCGGCTTTTCCGGCGGGGAGAAGAAGCGCAACGAGGTGCTGCAGATGCGCATGCTCCAGCCGTCCTTCGCCATCCTTGACGAAACCGACAGCGGGCTGGACATCGACGCGCTGCGTATCGTGGCCGAAGGCGTGAATTCCCTGCGTTCGCCCGATTTCTCGGCGCTTGTCATCACCCATCACCAGCGCCTGCTCGACTACATCGTGCCGGACCGCATCCATGTGATGGCCAAGGGGCGCATCATCCACAGCGGCGGCCCCGAACTGGCCCGCGAACTGGAGGCCCAGGGTTACGCCAAGTTCCTTGCGGAGGCGGCGTGAACGCCATCGCCCCGGTCGGGATCAGTGCGAGCGCCTTCCTCGGCCGGGGGAAAGGGGACCTGCCCGAACGCCGTGCGGCGGCAGCGTTCCTGACGCAGGCGGGCCTGCCGCGCGCGGGCGTGGAGGCATGGAAATACACCTCGCTTCGCACGCTGGCCGACGTGCCGTTCGCAACACCACCGGCGCAGGTGGACGCAGGCGAAGTCGCGCGCCTGCTGGCGACGGTGGAAACCGTCTCCGGCCTTGGTGCGGGAACGTCGCGCATCGTGCTGGTCAACGGGCGGCTTGATACGGCGCTGTCGCGGCTGCCGCAGGGCGTGCGGGTGGAGGCATTCGCCGCCCATCCTGCCTTTGCCGACTGGATCGATCCCTGCGGCGACGTGGGCACCACGCTCAACACCGTCATGGCGGAAGATGGCGCGGTCATCCATGTCGATGCGGGCGTGGATGCCGGTGCGCTGCTGCTGGTCAGCATCGGGATCAGCGCGGAAGGGACACCCATTTCCTTCCATCCGCGCCATCGCATCATCCTCGGTGCGGGCGCGCGCCTTGCGGTGCTGGAGGCAGCGGTCGGGACGGGCAGTTACCTGCATAATCCCGTGTTCGAGGTGCAGGTGGCCGATGGCGCGCGCCTGACCCATGCCCGCCTGCAGGCCGAAGGGCAGGAGGCGTCACAGATTGCCGTGACCCATGCGCAGGTGGCGTCAGACGGGCTGTATGACAGTTTCAACCTGACCCTTGGCGCGGCGCTGAGCCGGCATGAGGTGCATGCCGCCCTGCTGGGCGAGCGGGCCTGCGTGCATGTCAATGGCGCGCAACTGCTCGACGGGAAGCAGCATGGCGACCTGAGCAGCATCATCACCCATGCCGCCCCCAACTGCGTATCGCGCCAGACGGTCAAGAATGTGCTGGCGGGTCATGCGCGCGGCGTGTTCCAGGGTAAGATCCACGTGGAACGCATCGCCCAGAAGACCGACGGCTACCAGATGAACCAGGCGCTCCTGCTGTCGGATACGGCGGAAATCGACGCCAAGCCGGAACTTGAGATCTACGCCGATGACGTCAAGTGCAGCCATGGCGCGACGGTGGGTGCGATCGACCCGGACCAGCTTTTCTACCTGCGCAGCCGTGGCATCGCGCTGGCGGATGCGCGTTCGATGCTGATCCGTGCCTTCCTGCATGATGTGGTGCACCTGCTGGAGGATACGCGCCTGCGCGACAGCCTCGACCTTGCGGTCGAGGCATGGTGGAACCAGAGGAACGCGTGATGGACAAGACCCTCGTACAGGCGGTGGACCCGGCCGACGCCCTGCGGCACCTGCGGGCCGATTTCCCGATCCTGTCGCAGCAGGTGCATGGAAAGCCGCTCGTCTTCCTCGACAGTGCGGCATCGGCGCAGAAACCGCGTCAGGTCATCGATGCGATGGCCGATACGATGCGCACGCAGTACGCGAACATCCATCGTGGCCTGTACTGGATGAGCGAACGCACGACCGAGGCGTACGAGGCCGTTCGCGATCAGGTCGCGGCCTTCATCAATGCCGCGGGACGCGAGGAAATCGTGTTCACCCGCAACAGCACGGAGGCCATCAACCTCGTCGCGCAGTCCTATGGCGCGCTGCTGAAGCCGGGGCAGGCGGTCGTGATTTCCGAAATGGAGCATCACGCCAACCTTGTCCCGTGGCAGATGCTGCGTGATCGTGCCGGGATCGAATTGCGCGTCGCCGCCGTGACCGACAGCGGCGAACTGGACATGGACTCGCTATCAAGCCTGCTGGCCGATGGCAGGGTGGCGCTGGTGGCGATCACCCATATGTCCAACGTGCTGGGCACCGTGACCGACGCCCGCGCCATTGCGGACATGGCGCATGCGGCGGGTGCGCGCGTCCTGTTCGATGGCAGCCAGCTTGCGGTGCACCGGCGTGTGGATGTGCAGGCCCTCGACGCCGATTTCTATGTCGTGACCGGGCACAAGCTGTACGGGCCGACCGGAATCGGGTTCCTGTGGGCGCGGCGTGAACTGCTGGAGGCGATGCCGCCCTTCATGGGGGGCGGTGACATGATCTCCTCCGTCACGTTCGAGAAATCGACATGGGCGCCGGTCCCGCACAAGTTCGAGGCCGGAACCCCCGCCATTGTGGAGGTCATCGGCCTTGGCGCGGCGCTGTCCTATATCGAGGCCATCGGCTTTGCTGCGATCGGCGCGCATGAGGCGGCGCTGACGGAGCATGCGCTGGGACGTCTGGGCGAGGTCACGGGCCTGAATTTCGTCGGCACGGCACGGGACCGGGGTGGCGTCATTTCCTTTACGATGGATGACGTCCATCCCCATGACATCGCGACGCTGCTGGACCGTAACGGCATCGCCGTGCGGGCGGGCCATCACTGCGCCGAACCGCTGATGCGCCGGATGGGGCTGAGTGCGACGGCAAGGGCCAGTTTCGGGATCTACACCACGCGGGAGGAAATCGACGTCCTTGCGCGGACCCTTGAACAGATTCGCAAGTTCTTTGTGTGAGGGTGCGATGAGGCAGGGGAGTCAATGACACAGGGGGATCTTTACCGTCGTCTGGTTGTCGAACGCGCCCGCGCGCCCATGTTTGGTGGACAGGTGGCGGATGCGCAGGCACAGGGCGAGGGGACGAATCCGCTCTGTGGTGATCGGGTGCGACTGACGGCGTCGATGACGCCGGAGGGCCGGATTGCCGCCGTGCGCCATGAAACCCGTGGCTGTGCCATATGTGCGGCGTCGGCGGACCTGATGGCCGAACATGTCACCGGGCATGACGCCGCACAGGTGGCGGAACTGGGCACCGTGTTCGAGACCATGCTGAAAACCGGACAGCCTGCCGAGGGGGCAGGGGACCTCGCGGTGTTCGCCCCCCTGCACCAGCATCGTTCGCGCATTCGCTGCGCGACCCTGCCGTGGACCGCACTGAATGCCATGCTGAATGATTTGAAAGACAGGTAAAGCGTCATGGAAGTGAAATCCGACGATACGCGATCCGCCCCGGAACAGCAGGAGGCGAAGGAGCCTGCCTCTTTCTCGCTGGAGGAAGGGCATGCCCCTGCGAAGGAGGGCGACGTCATGTCCGTCTGGACCCCCGATGGCGCACAGCCTGTCGCCCCTGCGGCCGACGGCATGGTATCGGAAGATGCGGTGATCGAGGCGATTGCGACGGTCTATGACCCGGAAATCCCGGTCAACATCTATGAACTGGGGCTGATTTACGCCATCGACCTGCATGATGACGGCACCGTCAAGATTGAAATGACGCTGACGGCCCCCAACTGTCCCAGTGCGCAGGAACTTCCGGCGCAGGTGAAGGAAGCGGTCGAAAAAATTGACAGGGTCAGCACCGCCACGGTGGAGATCGTGTGGGATCCGCCGTGGGACATGTCGCGCATGAGCGAGGATGCCCGCCTGACCCTGAACATGTTCTGATCCACGGGGAAATACAGCCATGACAACGCATACCGATGCTGCTGCCTCCGCCACGTCGCCCGCGCGCCGTGAACTGCCGCCGCTGATGACCCTGACGGAGCGTGCGGCGAAACGTCTTGCCTCGCTCTACGCCAATGCCCATGCCGGGCAGTTGCTGCGGATCGCCATTTCAACCAAGGGCTGTTCAGGCCATGCCTATGACATGTCTTTCGTGGACGAGGCGGGGCCGGGGGACGAAGTTGTCCGCGACCATGGCGTGACCGTGCTGGTGGACCGCAAGGCGACGCTGTTCCTGATCGGTTCGGTGATGGATTACGAGGTCAAGCAGCTTGAATCCGGCTTTACCTTTTCCAACCCCAATGAAAAGGGGCGCTGTGGTTGCGGCGAAAGCTTCCACGTCTGAATGACCGGGTAAAGAATCGATGTTTTTGAGGCCGCCTTTTTTAAAAGGCGGCGGTTTCTGGTGAAGCTTTTTGGAAAAAGCTTCACCAGAAACTTTTATCTGCTCCGGAAAATATTCCTCAACGCCGACGTGGCGGGGGCGGACGGGTGAACAGGCAGACGCTTTCCACCTCGGTGGACCACAGGAACTGGTCGATGACCGTGACACGTTCCAGCCTGTATCCTGCCTGCAGCAGGCTCGCCGCGTCGCGCCGCAGAGCCGTGGGGTTGCAACTGACATAGATGACACGCAGCGGCTTGCCGTCGATGATCTGCTGCAACTGCGCACCTGCCCCGGCATGGGGCGGGTCCAGCACGACCGCGCCGGCCTTGGCAAGGGTCGTGCCCATGACCGGCTGGCGGTTGAGGTCATTGTGGAACGCCTGCACCCGCGTGCCGCCACTGGCCTGCTTCAGGCAGGCAAACGCCGCCGCATCCCCTTCATACGCCATGACCCGCGCCCGTTCGGCCAGTACGAAGGACAGTGTGCCACATCCGGCATAAAGTTCGATGATGTCGCCCCTGATCCGCTTGGTCGGCAGGGCGTCAAGGACCGCCTGACGGATTGCATCCTCGCCCGCCCGACTGGGCTGGAGGAAGGCACCCGGGGGCGGGGCCGTGCGCACACCACAGAATTCGTGCCACACGCCTGCCGTCTGCGCCGCGGTTTCGGGGGTGTCATGGCTGCCAGGAGGGCGCCATGAAATCCTCGGGATACGGTGCGTGCCCGCGAACTGCGCCAGAATCCGGCGGTCGTCGGGACCTGGCGGCCCGTCGGTAGCGAGCAGCAGGTCCGGTCCGCTGTCGAGCATGTTGATCTGCAGGTCGCCCCCACGCCGCACCGCAGGCAGCGAGTGCAGCATCTGCCGCAGCGGGGCAAGCAGCGCGAACAGCGCGGGTTCCAGAACATGGCACTGCGTCATGTCCACGACCGCGCCACGCCTGCGATGCAGTCCGAGTATGATGCCCTGTTCCGCACGGGCGAAGGCAAGGTCCACCCGCCGCCGGGTCATGGGCGCACCCTGCCATGACGTGACGGGCACCGGATCCGCGTACCCTGCGGCGTGCAGGGCGCGCAGGACCGTGTCCGTCTTCCACCGCAGGGACAGGGGCAGGGACATGTACTGGACGGAACACCCGCCGCATTGCCCGAACAGGTTACAGACCGGGGCAACCCGGTCGGCACTGGGATGGATCACCGTTTCCAGTTGCCCCCTGCCGTCACCCGTCGGGATGATGGTGACATCCTCCCCGGGAAGGGTGCCTGCCACGAACAGGGGCGCGCCATCAGGCAGGCGTGCAAGACCGTGCCCTTCCGCGCCAAGGGCATCGATATGAACCTGCATGATTTCAGACACGGGCAAAGTCTTTCGGGTCAGTCCGACCGGTTTTCATCCTCGGGCGCGGGCACGACGGGCGTCGTGCGGCGGGGAAGCAGCATGAAGGCCGGGATGTCGCCACCAAACCCGGTCTGGACCCGGTCGCTGCCGTGATCTTCGCGCGCAGGAGTCGCGGCGGGGGCGGCAGCACGGCGCGCAGGCGGCGGGGCGGCCGGTGTCGCGGCCTTGCGCGATTCGGCTGCGGGCTTGCGCGGGGCAGGGGCGGCGGGTGCGGCCGTGCGCTGTTCCGCCGGTTTGGCCCCACGCTTGCGCCCACGTGGGCGCGGTTCGTCGGACCATTCCGCCTGGTCGATTCCCTTGACCTCCAGCCGCGTGATCGGCTTGCCGGTCAGCTTTTCGATCGCCTCGGCCAGTGGCTGTTCATAGGGCGTGGCAAGGCTGTAGGCATGGCCGGTACGGCCCGCGCGGCCCGTGCGGCCGATGCGGTGGACGTAATCCTCCGCATGGAACGGCAGGTCGAAATTGAAGACATGCGACAGGCCACCGATGTCGATCCCGCGCGCGGCAATGTCGGAGCAGACGAGGATCTTCAGTTCGCCCGACTTGAACGCCTCCAGCGTGGAGAAACGCACCGACTGCGGCAGGTCGCCATGCAGCGCACCGGCGGAGAATCCGTGCTTGATGAGGGATTTGCACAGGACATCGACGTCACGCTTGCGATTGCAGAAGACGATCGCGTTCTGCATGTCGCTCTCACGCAGCAGCTTGCGCAGGGCGCGGCGCTTGTCGTCCTCCTCGACGATCACCAGACCAGTCTCGATGGTCGAGGCGACGGAGGAGGGACGGCTGACGGTGATTTCCTTGGGATTGTGCAGGAACATGTCCGCAAGGCGGCGGATTTCCGGGGCCATCGTGGCGGAGAAGAACAGCGTCTGGCGCAGTGGCGAAAGCATGCTGACGATCTTCTCGATATCGGGGATGAACCCCATGTCGAGCATGCGGTCGGCCTCGTCGATGACCAGCAGCTTTGTCTGCGTCAGCAGAAGCCCGCCACGTTCGAACAGGTCGATCAGGCGGCCCGGCGTCGCGATCAGCACATCGACGCCACGGTTGAGGACCTCTTTCTGCTCCGCCATGCTTTCGCCACCGATCAGCAGCGCGTGGGTCAGCTTGAGGTGCTTGCCATAATTGACGAAATTTTCCGCCACCTGCAGCGCGAGTTCACGCGTCGGCTCCAGGATGAGCGAACGCGGCATGCGGGCGCGGGCGCGTGACCCGGACAGGATCTCCAGCATGGGCAGGGTGAAGGACGCGGTCTTGCCCGTGCCCGTCTGCGCCACGCCAAGGACATCGCGCCCCATCAGGACATAGGGGATCGCCTGCGCCTGGATGGGCGTGGGATGGCGATATCCCATCTCCTCGATCGCCTGCTGGATCGGCGCGGACAGGCCCAGTTCGGAAAACAGCGGCTGTGGCGCGTCTTCCGTTTCCGGGGGAGTAACGATTTCAATATCGGATATCGGCATGATGTCGCCTGCCGTCGCGGCAGCGCGCTGCCCCGCCTTGGCGGAACCGGCCCGAGCGGATGTTGTGTTCTTCTTGGCGCTCAAAATTCTCTCGAACGTGTCAGTGGTGAGGTCCCGTCCGGATTGCTACCATACCGCCTATCAGGTTACCGCGCCTGATCGCCTGCAGCAACGCAGGGGCCTGTGGACCAAGGGCGAATCCCTCGATTCCACACGTCCCCTGCCTATCCGCATCCCGTATGAAAATCAAGGATGTCGGTGCGCCCGTGTATCAGTCACGGGCATTTTCATGACATCAGAACGGATGGGCCAGCGACGCGGCCACGATGGTCAGCACGCCAAGGCCGATATTGATGAGGATCTGCGAACGGATCGAATCGAACATGGCGGGCTGCGGACGCAGTGCGCGGCGCACCTTCTGGTAGGGGCCGAAATAGATCCGCGCGAAGATCAGCGCCATCATCAGGCCAAGTAGCTGCATCAGGTTGATCTGCCACGGGATGGCGGCAAAGCCCCCTTCGTGGAAGATCATCAGCCACCCGGTCACCAGCACCATCGGCATGGTGTGCCAGACGATGCGGAAGAAGCGGTTGAGTGTCTGCAGGTGGACGGATGCACGCGGGGTGGGGTCAAGCAGGCCGAGACTCGGCTTGAGGACGAACACGGCATAGATCATGCCGCCCACCCATGCGGCCATGCCAAGAAGGTGAACGGCGAGCACAAGGCTCCAGATGATGGAGTGGGACATGACGCCTCCGGTTTTGGAAAACGATGGGATGGGCGAATGCGTCTCCGTCATGGCGCCCATCGGGAAAGCATGCACGGTTGTTTCCCGATTTCGCGTTCATAATGCAAGATATTGCATGCCACCGGGCATATTTCCGGCCGCATTTCGGGGCCCGTTTCCATCCTGCGGTCCCGGTCCGCGTGCTTTCGCCCTACAGTTCCGCTTCAGGGAGGACCGATCATGAATGACGCCGCTTACCGACTGCTGCTTCCCGATCCGGCGCAGATGGGCCGCGTGGATGCCCTTGCCGCGCGCGAGGTGCCGATTCGCACGTTGATGGAACATGCCGGGCGCGCGGTGGAACGCGCGGTGCGCCGCCATGTGCGGCCGTGCCGGGTCCTTGTGCTGTGCGGTCCGGGGAATAACGGGGGCGACGGGTATGTCGCCGCCCGGCGTCTGGCGCAGGCGGGATGGCCCGTCAGCATCGCCGCCCTTGCCCCGCCACGTCCGGGGGGCGATGCCGCCGCGGCCGCCGCGCTGTGGGACGGGCCGGTGGTGCCGTTCGAGGCCGCGCAGGTGGGACATTTCGATCTTGTGATCGACGCGATCTTCGGCGCGGGCCTGTCGCGCCCGGTGGAAGGGAATGTAGCGGACGTGCTGCGCGCGGCACGCCGCGTCGTCGCCATTGACATGCCCACAGGGGTGGATGGGGGTACCGGGGCAGTGCGTGGATACGCCCCGCAGGCGGAACTGACGGTGACGTTCTGCCGGCGCAAGCCGGGGCACCTGCTGCTGCCGGGGCGCGGCCTGTGCGGGCGGTGCGAGGTGGCGGACATCGGCATCCCCGAAAGCGTCGTGGGGCAGGCGGGCGTATGTACATGGCATAATGCGCCGGGCCTGTGGCAGGTGCCGCATTGCGGGATGGAGAGTTATAAATACAGCCGCGGCGTGGTCAGCATCTGCGGCGGCGCGCAGATGCCCGGTGCGGCGCGGCTTTCGGCGGGGGGCGCGCGCGGCAGCGGCGCGGGGCTTGTCCGGCTTGCGGTGGGGGCGGCGGCGGACCTGTACCGCATGCAGGCTCCGGCGGGGCTGATCGTGGATTCCGCCCCCTTGCCCGAACTGCTGCACGATGCCCGGCGCAGGGTCTGGGTCTGCGGGCCCGGCCTGACGGTGGAGGAGGTGGGCTCCGTCTTTCCCACGCTGGTGGAGGCGAAGCGGCAGGTCGTGGCGGATGCCGGGGCGTTTTCCATGGCGGCGGGTGATCCCGGACGCCTGCGCGGGGCGGCGGTGGTCACCCCCCATGCCGGGGAGTTCGCGCGCGTGTTCGGCCATCCGGGCGAGGACCGCCTGGCCGCCGCCCGTGCTGCGGCAGCCCTGATTGACGCGGTGGTGGTGATGAAGGGGCCGGACACGATCATCGCCGCCCCGGACGGGCGGGCCGCGATCAACGACCATGCGACGCCCGCGCTGGGCACGGCGGGGTCGGGCGATACCCTGACCGGGATCGTCGCCACCATGATGGCGGCGGGCATGCCCGCGTGGGAAGGCGCGTGTGCTGCCGTGTGGCTGCATGGGGAGGCGGCGATGCGCGCGGGGCCGTGGCCCGTGGCGGAACAGTTCGACCTCCATCTGGGTGCCGCGCGTGCAAAGGCCGAGGCGGAAGGGCAAAAAAAGCGGGGCTGAGAGGGCGTTATTCGGGTTCGCATCTTGCCCCCATGGCTACTCTGCGCTAAAGCCGCGCGCTTGTAGCTTGGGCAATGTGCGGGCGTGGTGGAATTGGTAGACACGCCAGATTTAGGTTCTGGTGACGCAAGTCGTGGGGGTTCAAGTCCCTTCGCCCGTACCAAAAAACCCCGGCAATTCGCGTTATGCGAGCAGACGTGGTGGCCCAACCGGCCTCTTGCGTTCTTTGATACGTTCTGACCGAGAGGATGGCCTGGCAGATGCAGGTTACTGAAACGCTTTCCGATGGCCTGAAGCGCGGTTTTACCGTCACGGTTCCGGCGCAGGAAATTGAAAGCAAGCGCACGGCGCGCCTGAAAGAAATTGGACAGTCCATGAAGCTGCCCGGGTTCCGTCCCGGCAAGGTGCCGCTGAGCATCGTCAAGCAGCGCTTCGGCACCGAGGTCCAGGGGGAAGTCCTGGAACAGGTCGTCGGCGACGCGACCCGCACGCTGCTTGATGAGCGCGGCCTGCGCCCGGCGATGCAGCCGAAGGTCGATATCGTCTCCGGCGGGGAGCCCGACAGCAAGGCCGACCTCGAATACACGCTTGCGTTCGAGGTACTGCCCGAAATCCCGGTGCCCGACCTGTCCACCCTGTCGCTGACGCGCCTGAAGTCCGCTGTCAACGCGGAGACGGTCGACAAGGCGCTGAAGGAAATTGCCAGCCGCCAGCGTGAGTTCGAGAAGATCACCGAGGACCGCCCCGCCGCAAAGGGTGACGTCCTGACGGTTGATTTCGTCGGCAAGATCGACGGTGTCGCGTTCGATGGCGGTTCCGCCGACGACGTGAATGTCGAGATCGGTGGCGCGGGCTTCATCCCCGGCTTCGCCGAGCAGCTTGAAGGCATGAAGGCCGGTGACGAAAAGGTGATCCACGTCACGTTCCCGGCCGATTACCAGGCCGAGAACCTTGCCGGCAAGGAAGCCACCTTCGATATCAAGGCGAAGGAACTCAAGCGTCCGGTCGAACCCGCGATCGACGATGAACTGGCCAAGAAGCTGGGCTTCGAGGGGCTGGAGCAGGTCCGTGAACTGATCACCAAGCAGGTGGAACAGGAATACGAGCAGCTTTCGCGCCTGCGCCTGAAGCGCGACCTGCTGGACCAGTTGGCGGAAAAGACCGCGTTCGACGCGCCTCCGGGCATGGTTGACGCCGAATTTACCCAGATCTGGAACCGTATCGAGGAAGACCGCAAGGCCGGCCGTCTCGATGACGAGGACAAGGACAAGGACGAGGACACGCTGCGCGCCGACTATCGCAAGATTGCCGAACGCCGCGTGAAGCTGGGCCTGCTGCTGGCGGAAATCGGCCGTGTCAACAACATCACCGTCACGCAGGACGAGATGATGCAGGCCATCCGCGCCGAAGCCATGCGCTATCCCGGCCAGGAACAGGCCGTGTTCGAGTTCTTTGGCAAGAACCCGCAGGCCGCCGACAGCCTGCGTGGCCCGATCTTCGAGAACAAGGTCATCGACTACATCGTCGAACTGGCGAAGGTCGAGGACAAGGAAGTGACGCCCGAGGAACTGGCCGAAATGCCGGAAGCCAGCGTCTGAGGTCGCGGTTTCAGGTCTTGCGGATGTCGGCAGGACGCGTAAGGATCGGATATGGTTCTTGCGTGTCCAACGACCTTCGTGATGGGGTCAGGCAGGCCGTGTTCGCATCATATTGTCTAAAATGACGGCAATGGGGTGGTATCTGGCGTGTTTGTCTCTATTTTGTCATAAGTAACCGGGAAAGGTCCGGCTGCTCCGTTTTGATGGCGCGCCCATGCACGCCAGAAAATCAGGGCAGGTCGGGCCTTTGCTTTTCAGGATCGGGAATATGGCTATGAGGGATCGCAATCCCGTCGAGATCTTCAATAATGCTCTTGTGCCGATGGTGGTCGAGCAGACCTCTCGCGGGGAGCGGGCATTCGATATCTATTCCCGCCTGCTGCAAGAGCGCATCATCTTTCTGACCGGGCCTGTGTACGACCAGGTGTCCGCCGTTGTGTCCGCGCAGCTTCTGTATCTGGAAAGCGTGAACCCGACGAAGGAAATCTCGTTCTACATCAACAGCCCCGGCGGAGTGGTGTCGGCTGGTCTCGCGATTTATGATACCATGCAGTATATCCGCAGCCCCGTCAGCACCGTGTGCATCGGGCAGGCGGCGTCGATGGGCTCGCTCCTGCTTGCAGGGGGGGAGAAGGGACGCCGTTTCGCGCTGCCCAATTCCCGCGTGATGGTGCACCAGCCGTCCGGCGGCGCGCAGGGGCAGGCCAGCGACATCGAGATCCAGGCGACGGAAATCCTGACCATCCGCAAGCGCCTGAACGAGATCTATGAAACCCACACCGGCCGCACGCTTGAGGAAATCGAGCAGAAGCTGGAACGTGACAGCTACATGTCGGCGGAAGAAGCCCGTGCGTTCGGCATCGTTGACGAAGTCGTGCGCAACCATGCTGCCGAAAAGGCCGCCGACTGATGCCCGGCGGGCATGGGGCATGATGCGCAGGTCGCGCGGGTGCCCGTGCCCGGTGGGCAGGATGAAAGACCCCGGCTGCGTCGCAGGCAACGCATGACGCAGGGGCGGGATCTTGTGATATGCGGGGAAGGGGAGCCAGCGCGCGGCGTGCGTTCCCCATCCTCAGGCGACCAGGCAGGCTGCGGCGTACCGGAAACGGGTGGCAGGTTCCGGTCGTCGGGAATGGACAGGTTCTCCCTTGCGGGGGAATAGGAGCGGTTATGAACAACAAATCCGGCGATTCCAAAAATACCCTTTATTGCTCGTTCTGCGGCAAGTCCCAGCACGAGGTCCGGAAGCTCATCGCCGGTCCCACCGTGTTCATTTGCGATGAATGCGTCGAACTGTGCATGGATATCATCCGCGAGGAGCACAAGACGCACCTGGTGAAGTCGCGCGATGGCGTGCCGACCCCGCGTGAGATCTGCAATATCCTCGACGACTATGTCATCGGGCAGATGCACGCCAAGAAGGTGCTGTCGGTCGCGGTCCACAACCATTACAAGCGCCTGGCCCACAGCCAGAAGAACAACGACGTCGAGATCGCGAAGTCGAACATCATGCTGATCGGTCCGACCGGGTCGGGCAAGACGCTGCTGGCGCAGACGCTGGCGCGGATCCTTGATGTGCCGTTCACCATGGCTGACGCCACCACCCTGACCGAAGCCGGTTATGTGGGCGAGGATGTGGAGAACATTATCCTCAAGCTGCTGCAGGCCGCCGACTACAACGTGGAGAAGGCGCAGCGCGGCATCGTCTATATCGACGAGATCGACAAGATCTCGCGCAAGTCCGACAACCCCTCCATCACCCGCGACGTCAGTGGCGAGGGTGTGCAGCAGGCGCTGCTGAAGATCATGGAAGGGACCGTCGCCTCCGTCCCGCCGCAGGGCGGGCGCAAGCACCCGCAGCAGGAATTCCTGCAGGTGGACACGACCAACATGCTGTTCATCTGCGGCGGCGCGTTCGCGGGCCTCGACAAGATCATCAGCGCGCGTGGCAAGGGATCGGGAATCGGGTTCGGCGCGGATGTGCAGTCCCCCGATGACCGTCGCACGGGTGCGATCCTGCGCGATATCGAGCCTGAGGACCTGCTGAAGTTCGGCCTGATCCCCGAGTTTATCGGCCGCCTGCCGGTCCTTGCGACGCTGGAGGATCTGGACGAGGCCGCGCTGATCGAGATCCTGACCAAGCCCAAGAACGCGCTGGTCAAGCAGTATGCGCGCCTGTTCCAGATGGAAGACGTGAAGCTGACCTTCTCCGAGGATGCGCTGAGTGCGATCGCGCAGCGTGCCATCGCGCGCCGCACCGGTGCGCGCGGCCTGCGCGCGATTCTGGAGAGCATATTGCTGTCGACGATGTTTGACCTTCCGGGCCTGAAGAATGTCGAGGAGGTCGTGGTCAACAAGGACGCGGCGGAAAACAAGGCCCCGCCGGTCTATGTCTATGGCAAGGCCGAACCGGAAGAGCAGTCCGCCTGATTGCGGCGCCGTACGCTCTTGGTAAAGCTTTTTCATCTTTGATGATGCATGTCATTTGCCCTTCGCTCACTTGTGTCAGTGAAGGCAAGTGACAACATGACTCATCAGGTCACCGCATGTGCGGTGTTACGGGTCCGCAGGCCGCGTGTCGGGTGTGGACCCGGGATCGTCCATCAGGAGGTCAAGTTACATGTCTGAATCCGAAAGAGTGGACCAGGTGCCGGGCACCCCCGAAAACACGGAAAAGAAAGTGCCGGTATCGGTGTCGTCCCACGAAGACCAGGACATCACCCCGCGTGAGAAGGACACGATGGCGGTCCTTCCGCTGCGTGATATCGTGGTTTTCCCCCATATGATCGTACCGCTGTTCGTCGGACGGGAAAAATCCGTCCGCGCGCTGGAAGCGGTCACGAAGAATGACAAGCAGATCCTGCTGGTGGCGCAGAAGAATGCCTCGCAGGATGATCCGTCCGTCGATGACATCTACCGTTATGGCACGGTTTCCACGATCCTGCAGTTGCTGAAGCTGCCTGACGGGACGGTCAAGGTGCTGGTGGAAGGTGGCCGTCGCGCGCGCATTTCCACGCTGCACGAGATCGACGGCCATTTCGAGGCCGAGATCGAGGAAGTGGCCGAGGAGGAAACCGACGGCAAGGAAGCCGAGGCGCTGGGCCGCACGATCATCTCCCAGTTTGAGCAGTATATAAAGCTGAACAAGAAGATCGCGCCGGAGGTGCTCGTCTCCCTCAACCAGATCGACAACCTGTCGAAGCTGGCGGACACGATTGCCAGCCACCTGAACCTCAAGATTTCCGAAAAGCAGGAAATCCTTGAAATCCAGGACGTCAATGCGCGTCTGGAGCGGGTCTTTGCCCACATGGAGGCCGAGATCGGTGTCCTGCAGGTGGAAAAGCGCATCCGCAACCGCGTCAAGCGGCAGATGGAAAAGACGCAGCGCGAGTACTACCTGAACGAGCAGCTCAAGGCGATCCAGAAGGAACTTGGCGAAGGCGAGGACGGCAAGGACGAGACCGCCGAGCTTGAGGAAAAGATCGCCAAGACCAAGCTGAGCAAGGAAGCCCGCGACAAGGCCGTGGCGGAACTGAAGAAGCTGCGGACCATGAGCCCGATGTCCGCCGAATCGACGGTGGTGCGCAACTACCTCGACTGGCTGCTGGGCATCCCGTGGAAAAAGCGTTCCAAGGTGCGCCACAACCTGCCCGAGGCGGAAAAGATCCTCGACACCGACCATTACGGGCTGGAGAAGGTCAAGGAACGCATCCTTGAATATCTGGCGGTGCAGAGTCGCGCGCAGAAGCTCAAGGGGCCGATCCTGTGCCTCGTCGGGCCGCCGGGCGTTGGCAAGACCTCGCTTGCGCGTTCGATCGCGAAGGCGACGGGGCGGCAGTATGTCCGCATGTCGCTGGGCGGGATGCGTGACGAGGCGGAAATCCGCGGCCATCGCCGGACCTATATCGGCTCCATGCCCGGCAAGATCATCCAGGGCATGAAGAAGGCGAAGACGTCGAATCCACTATTCCTGCTTGATGAGATCGACAAACTCGGCGCGGACTGGCGCGGCGATCCGTCCTCGGCCCTGCTCGAGGTGCTGGATCCGGAGCAGAACGCGACCTTTGGCGATCATTATCTTGAGGTGGATTACGACCTGTCGGACGTGATGTTCATCACCACGGCCAACAGCCTGAACATGCCCCAGCCACTGCTGGACCGCATGGAGATCATCCGCCTGTCGGGCTACACCGAGGACGAGAAGGTCGAGATCGCGAAGCGTCACCTCCTGCCCAAGCAGACCGAGGCCAACAACCTCAAGCCCGATGAATGGTCGGTCAGTGACGATGCGCTGCTTGAACTCGTGCGCAGCTACACCCGCGAAGCCGGCGTGCGTAACCTGGAGCGTGAGATCGCGACCCTTGCACGCAAGGCGGTGACGGAAATCGTGACGGGCAAGGTCAAGAAGGTCGCCATCACGAAGGACAACCTCGAGAAATATGCCGGGGTGAAGCGCTTCCGCCATGGCGAGACCGAGGCCGAGGACATGGTCGGTGTTGTCACCGGCCTTGCCTGGACCGAGGTGGGGGGCGAGATCCTGACCATCGAAAGCGTGATGGTGCCGGGCAAGGGCAACATCAAGCTGACGGGCAAGCTTGGCGACGTGATGAAGGAAAGTGTCGCGGCGGCGCTGTCCTATGTCCGCAGCAGGGCGGTGTCGTTCGGCATCAAGCCGACGCTGTTTGAAAAGCGCGACCTGCATGTGCACGTGCCCGAAGGTGCGACACCCAAGGATGGCCCGTCGGCGGGTATCGCCATGGCCACGTCCATCGTCAGCGTGATGACCGGCATCCCGGTGCGTCGCGATGTGGGCATGACGGGGGAGATCACGCTGCGCGGGCGCGTGCTGCCCATCGGCGGCCTGAAGGAAAAGCTGCTGGCGGCGCACCGTGCGGGCATCCGCACGGTCTTCATCCCCAAGGATAACGAAAAGGACCTCGTGGAAATCCCCAAGGTCGTGACCGCGGACCTGAAGGTGATTCCCGTCGCCCACGTGGATGAAGTGATCGCCAAGGCGCTGGTGCATGAACCGGAGCCCATCGAATGGGTGGAACCGCCCGAGGGCGTGCCCGCCAATCCTGCCTCCGAACCGGCGCTGGCGTCGCTACCGCACTGATCGGGCGTCCTGTCAAGCGTAGCAAAATTGTCATGGCAGGGGGGAATGACCGATTTTGTGGGTCATTCCCGCCCATCCCTCGGTTGACGTGAGAGAAAACAGCGGCATAGTGCAGGCAGAAAATGCGACGCGAAAAGCACGCGTGATAAAGCGGTCGCAGTCAGTTACATAGAAAGGCGTAAAATGGAGAAGCCACTTAACAAGCAGGAACTCGTTGCTGCTGTCGCCGAGAACGCCGACCTGGCAAAGGCAAAGGCGGGCGAAGTGGTCGATGCTGTGTTCGGCGCGATCGAAAAGGCCCTGTCCAACGGGCAGGAAGTTCGTCTGGTCGGTTTCGGTACGTTCGTGACCGCGACCCGCAAGGCCGCCAAGGGCCGCAACCCGCGTACGGGTGAAGAGATCGATATCCCGGCTTCGACCTCCGTGCGATTCAAGCCTGGCAAGAACCTGAAGGAAGCTGTAAGCAAATAAGCAGCTTGCGTCAGGTGAGGGGTGCTGGTCCACGACAGTGGATTACCGGCCCCTCGGTTTTGATGCGATTGTTTGATGCGATTACAGGGGCGATTAGCTCAGCGGTAGAGCGTCTCGTTTACACCGAGAGGGTCGGCGGTTCGATCCCGTCATCGCCCACCATGCAGTGCACTGCATGATATCCAGCCCGATCCCGTCATTGCGCCCTGTGGCAATGGTCCTGCGATCAGGTCACTTTCAGATGTCATCCCCTGTTGACGTCATCCGGATGGATCGGTAGAGATCCTTCCACACCCTGCGCGGGTGTAGCTCAGTTGGTTAGAGCGCCGGCCTGTCACGCCGGAGGTCGCGGGTTCGAGCCCCGTCACTCGCGCCATTCCCCCACACGGAAAATATAGCGTTCCTGACCCGCCCCGGCATGTGGCGCGGGGGGCCGCGTGTGGCCTTTTGGCGTGTGTTTCCGCCGAAAATTCCCGAACACAGAAATATGAAGACAACAAAAAGTTCCCGACAAGTAATGCGGGCGCAATGACTGTATTTCTGCGGTATTTCCTAACATCACGGTAATGTTCCCGCCCGGGTGCAGGGTAACCGTCTGTTCGGCCATGGGAGTTTGTGTCTAACTTCGCCCCAGCCATACAGAAGTCGCTCAAGACACGGATGGTTCAATCAACAAGGTTGGGGACGTGGGCCATGCATTCCGTCATCGCGGATTATTTCCCTGTACTGATATTCGGTGCGATCGCGGTTGTAATCGCGGGCGCCATGCTGGGAAGTTCGCTGCTTTTCGGCTGGCAGAAACCGTATTCGGAAAAGACATCCGCATATGAATGCGGTTTCGAGCCGTTCGATGACACGCGGCGGCGGTTTGACGTGCGTTTTTATCTTGTGGCGATCCTGTTCATTATTTTCGACCTGGAGGTGGCCTTCCTGTTCCCCTGGGCGGTCAGCCTGTCGCGGATCGGATGGTTCGGGTTCCTGTCGATGATGGGCTTCCTGGCGGTCCTCACGGTCGGCTTCATCTACGAATGGTGCAAGGGCGCGCTGGAGTGGGATTGAGGCAGCAGGGAAGGAGACAGGAAGCATGAGCAGCAATTCATCAGGGCAGGGCCGCCCGTCCGACAGCATCGCGTGGAATCGCGACATGCTGCCGCCGGGACCGGAACAGGACGCCGTCATCCGTGGCGTCACGGGCGAGATCACCGAAAAGGGGTTTGTCGTCGCCAGCCTCGACAAGATCGTGAACTGGGGCCGCACCGGCAGCCTGTGGCCGATGTCCTTTGGCCTGGCCTGTTGCGCGGTGGAAATGATCCACGCCTACATGCCGCGTTACGACCTTGACCGCATGGGCATCATCCCGCGCGGGTCGCCACGGCAGTCGGACGTGATGATCGTCGCGGGGACACTGACGAACAAGATGGCCCCGGCCCTGCGCCGTGTGTACGACCAGATGGCCGAACCGCGCTGGGTCATTTCCATGGGGTCCTGCGCCAACGGGGGCGGGTATTACCATTATTCCTATTCCGTGGTGCGTGGCTGTGACCGGATCGTGCCGGTGGATGTCTATGTCCCCGGCTGTCCCCCCACGGCGGAGGCGCTGATCTACGGCATCCTCCAGCTTCAGAAGAAAATCCGCAGGACAGGGACGATTCTCCGTGGCTGAATCCTCCAACACCCTGCCTGCGGTGCAGACGCAGGCGCAGGCATCGCTGGGATCGGTGGCGTTCACGCTGTCCACCACCGTGCCGGGCGTCATTTCCGCCGGGATCGAGGGCGGGGAACTCGTGGTGCGCACGACGCGGCCCTACCTGCTGGCGATCATGGGGATGCTGCGCGATGATCCGCGCTACTCGTGCGAGCAGATGATGGACCTGTGCGGCGTGGATTATCCCGACCGGGCGGAACGTTTCGACGTCGTCTACAACCTGCTGTCGGTCACGCATAACCACCGCATCCGCGTCATCGTGACCACGGACGAGACGCAGCCTGTCGCGTCGGTGCATCAGTTGTGGCCATCGGCGACCTGGTGGGAACGTGAATGCTACGACCTGTTCGGCATCCTGTTCTCTGACCAGCCCGACCTGCGGCGTATCCTGACCGATTACGGGTTCGAGGGATATCCGCTGCGCAAGGACTTCCCGCTGACCGGCTATGTCGAGACCCGTTACGACGAGGAACGGCGGCAGGTGGTCTATGAGCCGGTGCAGCTTAAGCAGGACTTCCGCAATTTCGACTTTGAATCCCCGTGGGAGGGCATCCTGACCCTGCCCGGTGACGAGAAGGCGCATGCGTTCCGCCAGAACATCAAGCGCCAGGAATAAGGGAAACCGAACGATGAGTGATGTGACCCTGGACCCGAACATTCCTGAGGCGCTGCTGCCGGAGGAAAGCGATGGCGACGTCCGCAAGCATGTTGTGGAAATCGACTCGCACGCGCTGAATTTCGGTCCCCAGCATCCGTCCGCCCATGGCGTGCTGCGCCTGATCCTGGAGATGGAGGGCGAGGTTGTCACCCGCGCCATCCCGCATGTCGGGCTGTTGCACCGTGGCACGGAAAAGCTGATTGAATACAAGACCTATCCCAAGGCGCTGCCGTATTTCGACCGGCTCGACTACGTCTCCCCCATGTGTGAGGAGCAGGCCTTCGCGCTGGCGACGGAAAAGCTGCTGAACATTGAAATCCCGGATCGCGCGAAATGGATTCGCGTCATGTTCGCGGAAATCACGCGCATCCTGAACCATATCCTCAACCTGACCTCCTTTGGTCTGGACTGCGGCGCGCTGACCCCCGCCCTGTGGGGGTATGAGGAACGCGAAAAGCTGCTGGAGTTTTACGAGGCCGCATCGGGCGCGCGCTTCCATGCCAATTACTTCCGCCCCGGTGGCGTCGCGCGCGACCTGCCTGCCGGGCTGGAGGAGCGCATCGCCCAGTGGACGACCGAATTCCCGCGCTGGATCGACGACCTTGAATCCCTGCTGACCAACAACCGCATCTGGAAACAGCGCACGGTCGGCATTGGCGTCTTCACCAGCGAACAGGCGCTGGCCTGGGGGTTCAGCGGGCCATGCCTGCGTGCGTCGGGCGTGCCGTGGGACCTGCGGCGTTCGCAGCCCTATGACAATTACGACAAGGTGGAGTTCAACGTGCCGGTGGCGCGCCAGGGCGACTGCTATGACCGCTATCTGGTGCGTGTCGCGGAAATGCGCGAAAGCGTGAAGATCGTCGAGCAGTGCCTTGCGCAGATGAAGCCCGGCCCGATCAAGGTCCAGGACCGCAAGATCGCCCCCCCGCCAAGGCGGGAGATGAAACGTTCGATGGAAGCCCTGATCCATCATTTCAAGCTGTTTACCGAAGGGTACCATGTGCCGCCGGGCGCGACCTATACCGCCGTCGAAAGCCCGAAGGGCGAATTCGGCGTCTATCTGGTCGCAGATGGCAGCAACCGTCCCTACCGGTGCAAGATTCGCCCCACCGGGTTCGCCCACCTGCAGGCCATGGACGTGATGGCGCGGCGGCACATGCTGGCCGACGCGGTTGCGATCATCGGTTCGCTGGATCTGGTGTTTGGTGAAATAGACAGGTGAACGATATGTCCGCGCAATCCAACACACCCCACGACGCGGAGCCTGCCGAATTCGCTTTCGACGCGGAAAGCGAACGGCAGATCGCGCAGATACTTGCCAAGTATCCCCCCGAACGCAAGGCAAGCGGCGTCATACCGCTGCTGTATGTGGTGCAGAAACAGATGGGCCGCCAGACCGGCAGCGCCTGGGTTCCCCGTGTTGCGATGGATGCGGTGGCCGAACGGCTGGAGATGGCGCCGATCCGCGTTTACGAGGTCGCGACCTTCTACCTGATGTTCAATACGAAGCCGATCGGGAAATACCACCTGCAGGTCTGCACGACGACGTCGTGCTGGCTGCGCGGGTCGGATGACGTGACGGCGGCGTGCAAGGCCGCGACCGGGATCGGGGCCTTTGGCGAAACCAGCGCGGACGGCATGTTCACGATGACCGAGGTGGAGTGCCTTGGCGCCTGCGCGAACGCCCCGATCCTGCAGGTTGATGATGATTATTACGAGGACATGGACGGCCCGCGCACGACCGAACTGATCGCCGCCCTGCGCCGTGGCGAGCGGCCGAAGCCCGGCCCGACCATAGATCGCATGGATTCTGCCCCCGTGGGGGGGCGCAAGACGCTGCTGGATACTGCGGGGCAGGGCACCGGCACGCAGGATAACGGGTAGGAAAGACGGGACATGCTTGAGGACAAGGACCGGATTTTTACCAATCTGTACGGTCAGAACGACTGGCGTCTGGCGGGTGCGCGGCAGCGCGGCGACTGGAACGACACGGCCGCCATTCTGGCGCGCGGGCGTGATGCCATCATTGCGGAAATGAAGGCATCAGGACTGCGTGGCCGTGGCGGGGCGGGGTTCCCCACGGGCGTGAAATGGTCGTTCATGCCCAAGACATCGGACGGGCGCCCGCATTACCTGGTGATCAACGGCGATGAATCCGAACCCGGCACCTGCAAGGACCGCGAGATCCTGCGTCACGACCCGCACAAGCTGATCGAAAGCGCGCTGATCGCATCCTTCGCAATGGGGGCGCACAAATCCTACATCTATATCCGTGGCGAGTTCTTCAACGAAGCGCGGCACCTCCAGCACGCCATTGACGAGGCGTACGAGGCTGGACTGATCGGTCCAAACGCTGCCGGGTCGGGATGGGATTTCGATTTCTACATCCATCGCGGCGCAGGTGCGTATATCTGCGGGGAGGAGACGGCGCTGCTCGAAAGCCTTGAGGGCAAGAAGGGCCAGCCGCGCATGAAACCGCCGTTCCCCGCGGCGATGGGCCTGTATGGCTGTCCCACCACGGTCAATAATGTGGAGAGCATCGCCGTCACCTCCACCATCATGCGTCGCGGGGCCGCGTGGTTTTCCGGGCTGGGCCGTCCCAACAACGCGGGCACGAAGCTGATGGCCATTTCCGGCCATGTGAATACGCCCTGCGTGTTTGAGGAAGAGCTCGGCGTGCCGCTCAAGGACATCATCGAAAAGCATGGCGGCGGTGTGCGTGGCGGCTGGGACAACCTGCTTGCGGTCATTCCCGGTGGCTGTTCGGTGCCGATGCTGCCGCGTGAGGTCTGCGACACGGTGCTGATGGATTACGACAGCCTGCGCGCCGAAGGGTCGGGCCTTGGCACGGCGTGCATGATCGTGATGGACAAATCCACCGACATCATCCGCGCCATCGCGCGTTTTTCACAGTTCTTCAAGCATGAAAGCTGCGGCCAGTGCACGCCGTGCCGCGAGGGCACGGGATGGATGATGCGTGTCATGCAGCGCATGGTCGAAGGCCGTGCGGAGATCGAGGAGATCGACATGCTCGAACAGGTAACGCGCCAGGTCGAGGGCCATACGATCTGCGCGCTTGGCGATGCGGCGGCGTGGCCCATCCAGGGGCTGATCCGGCGGTTCCGCCCGGTGATGGAGGAACGCATCCATGCCTACAAGGCCGCGCATGGCGGCGGCCGTCTGGTGCAGGTTCCCGCCGACCTGCCGACAGCGGCGGAGTAAGGGACATGGTGAAAGTAACCGTTGACGGCATCCCCGTCGAAGTGCCCGCAGGGTCCAGCGCGCTGCAGGCGTGCGAGGCGGCGGGCAAGGAAATCCCGCGCTTCTGCTTCCACGAACGCCTGTCGGTGGCGGGCAACTGCCGCATGTGCCTGGTGCAGGTGGTGCGCGCGCCCAAGCCCGTCGCGTCATGCGGGTTCCCGGTGGGCGAGGGGATGCAGATCCTGACCGACACGGAGGTCGTGCGCAAGGCGCGCCGCGCGGTCATGGAATTCCTGCTCATCAACCATCCGCTCGACTGCCCGATCTGCGATCAGGGCGGGGAATGCGACCTGCAGGACCAGGCCTTTGGCTATGGCGCGGACCATTCACGCTATCTCGAGAACAAACGCGCGGTGACGGACAAGTATCTTGGCCCGCTGGTCAAGACGGTCATGACGCGCTGCATCCAGTGTACGCGCTGCATCCGTTTCGCGACCGAGGTGGCGGGCGTGCCCGAACTCGGCGCCGTCTCGCGCGGCGAGAACATGGAAATCACCAATTACGTTGAAAAGGCCCTGACATCCGAACTGTCGGGTAACCTGATCGACATCTGCCCGGTGGGCGCGCTGACATCCAAGCCGTATGCCTTTACCGCCCGTCCGTGGGAACTCAAGCGCACGGATTCCATCGACGTGTGCGACGCGGTCGGCACCAACATCGTCATGCAGGCCCGTGGCGCCAGCGTGCTGCGCATCGTCCCGCGCACCAATGACGAGGTGAACGAGGAATGGCTGGCGGACAAGGGGCGCTTTGTGGTGGACGGCTTCCGCCACCGCCGCCTTGACCGGCCGTGGGTGCGCGTGCATGGCAAGCTGCAGCCCGCCTCGTGGCAGGATGTGTTCGTGGCGCTGGCGAAGCGTCTCAAGGGTGTTGCGGGCGAACGGATCGGTGCGATCGCGGGCGACCTGTGCGATGCCGAAAGCATGCTGGCGCTGAAGGACCTGATGGAAGCACTGGGTTCGACCAGCATCGACTGCCGGCAGGACGGGGCGGATTACGATCTGTCGCACCGTGACTTCTACACGTTCAATACCGGCATTGCCGGGATCGAGGAAGCCGATGCGCTGCTGATCATCGGCGCGATCCCCCGGCAGGAGGCACCGGTGCTCAACGCGCGCATCCGCAAGCGGTTCGTCAGTGCCGGGCGGGGCAAATTCCCGATCGCGATGATCGGCGCGCCGCAGGCTGACCCGACCTATGCGGTGGAAGTGCTGGGCGACGGGCCGGATGCGCTGGCGGACCTTGCGGCGGGGCGTTCCGCGTTCCTCGATGTGCTGAAAAAAGCCGAGAAGCCGATGATCATTGTCGGCCACGGCGCGCTGACACGGCCCGATGCGCGCGCGATCCTCAAGGGCGCGTGGGATCTGGCGGGACAGGTGGGGGCGCTGGATGCGCAGTGGCACGGCTTCAACGTGCTGCACACTGCCGCAAGTCGTGTCGCCGGTCTGGACATGGGCTTTGTCCCGGGCAAGGGCGGTCGTGATGTCGCGGGCATGCTCGATGACGGGGTGGAAATCCTGTGGCTGCTGGGGGCGGATGAATTCCCGGTCGATCG
This sequence comes from Gluconacetobacter entanii, assembly GCF_013155425.1. Taxonomy (NCBI): domain Bacteria; kingdom Pseudomonadati; phylum Pseudomonadota; class Alphaproteobacteria; order Acetobacterales; family Acetobacteraceae; genus Gluconacetobacter; species Gluconacetobacter entanii. The sequence goes on from NZ_JABJWD010000010.1 coordinate 69,216, forward strand.
CATCGGCAACGACACGTTCGTCATCTATCAGGGGCACCATGGCGACGCGGGCGCCGCACGGGCGGATGTGATCCTGCCCGGCGCGCTGTATGCGGAAAAGCCGGGCACCTACGTCAATACCGAAGGCCGCGTGCAGCAGGCGTTCCGTTCGGTCATGCCGCCGGGCGACGCGCGCGAGGACTGGCGCATATTGCGGGCATTTTCCGAAGTGGTGGGCCACACGCTCCCCTATGACACGCTTGAGGCGCTGCGCGCGCGCCTGGCGCAGGTCAACCCGGTCTTCGCACGGCAGGGCCATCCCCGCTTTGCCCCGCCGCAGGGCGTCAGCCCCGATGGCGGCAAGGTGGCCATCGCCACGACGCCCTTCGTCCCGGTCATCGCGGATTATTACCAGACCAGTCCCATCTGTCGCGCCAGCCCGACGATGGAGACCTGTTCGCGGACCTATGTCCATCCCCCGGCCCAGGCAGCGGAGTAAGGTGAGGTGACGCATTTCTTTTTGCATACGCTTGTGGGGCAGGTCCTGCTGGTTGTCCTTGAAACGCTGGCCGTGCTTGTGCCGCTCCTGCTGGGGGTTGCGTACCTGACCCTTGCGGAGCGCAAGGTCATGGCCGCGATGCAGTTGCGCAAGGGGCCGAACGTCAACGGTCCGTTCGGCGTGCTGCAGGCATTCGCAGACGCCATCAAGATGCTGACGAAGGAGACGGTCATCCCGGCGGGTGCCAACCGGATGCTGTTCCTGTTCGCGCCGTTTCTGACGTTTTCCCTTGCGATGGTGGCATGGGCGGTCATCCCGACCGGCAACGGGCTTGCGGTGGCGGACATCAATGTCGGCGTGCTCTACCTGCTGGCGATCTCCTCGCTCGGGGTTTACGGCATCCTGATCGCGGGCTGGGCGTCCAATTCCAAATACGCGTTCCTTGGCGGCCTGCGTTCGGCGGCGCAGATGGTGTCGTATGAAGTCTCGATCGGGCTTGTCATTGTCTCCGTATTGCTTGCGGTTGGCAGCCTGAACCTCAATGACATCGTGCTGGCGCAGCGCCACGTCTGGTTCTGCCTGCCGATGTTCCCGATGTTCATCGTCTTCTTCATCTCGGCGCTGGCGGAAACCAACCGCGCGCCGTTCGACCTTCCCGAAGGGGAGAGCGAACTGGTCGCCGGGTTCTTCGTCGAATATTCCGCGCTGGCGTTCGGCCTCTTCTTCCTTGGTGAATATGCCAACATGTTCCTGATGTCGGGCATGATCAGCATCCTGTTCCTTGGCGGCTGGCTGCCGCCGCTGGCGATCGCGCCGCTGACATGGATCCCGGGGCCGCTGTGGCTGATCGCGAAGATCCTGTTCTGCCTGTTTGTCTTCATCTGGGTCCGCGCGACATTCCCGCGCTACCGCTATGACCAGTTGATGCGGCTGGGGTGGAAGGTGTTCCTGCCGTTCTCGCTGGCGTGGATGGTGCTGACGGCCGGTTTTCTGATGGTGACGGGCCTGCTGCCCGGAGGAGCAAGCTGATGGGAAATCTCAGCCGTACTGCCCGCTCGTTCCTGCTGAGCGAACTGGTTTCGGGCATGAGCGTGACACTCAGGGCGTTTTTCAAGCCCAAGGCGACGATCAACTACCCCTATGAAAAGGGGCCGCTGTCGCCGCGTTTCCGGGGCGAGCATGCGCTGCGCCGTTATCCCAACGGGGAGGAACGCTGCATCGCGTGCAAGCTGTGCGAGGCGACATGCCCGGCAGAGGCCATCACCATCGAGGCCGAGCCGCGTGACGACGGATCGCGTCGTACCACCCGGTACGACATCGACATGACGAAGTGCATCTATTGCGGGCTGTGCGAGGAAGCCTGTCCCGTGGATGCGATCGTTGAAGGCCCCAACTACGAATTCGCGACAGAGACGCGCGAAGAACTGATGTACAACAAGGACAAGCTGCTCGCCAATGGCGACCGCTGGGAAAGCGTTCTTGCGCGCCGGCTGGAGCTGGATGCGCCGTATCGTTGACGTGGCGGATCGCATGTCCCCCCGCCACCCGCGCGGTGGCAGGTGGACATGCGGGCAGCAGGAGGAAATATCCATGCGGCAGGAAGGTCACCCATGATGACCCAAATCGTCTTTTACATATTTGCGGCGGTCCTGGTTCTTTCTGCCTCGATGGTGGTCAGCGCCCGTAATCCCGTGCATTCGGTCCTGTTCCTGATACTGGCGTTTTTCAACGCGGCGGGGCTGTTCCTGATCGCGGGGGCCGAATTCCTCGCGATGATCCTGGTTATCGTCTATGTCGGCGCGGTCGCCGTGCTGTTCCTGTTCGTCGTCATGATGCTCGACATCCGTGTGGCGCAGGCGCGTGAGGGGTTGCAGCGTTATGCCCCGTTCGGCGCGGCGCTGGGCGGGGTGCTGCTGGCGGAACTGGTGCTGGCGTTCATGCACTGGCGCGTGGCGTCGAATATCGGCGATGTCGCGCACCTGGTGCCGTCAACGCCCACGCGTTCGAACACGGCGGCGATCGGGGATGTGCTTTATACGCACTACATCTTCCTGTTCCAGGCCTGTGCGCTCGTGCTGCTGGTGGCGATGATCGGGGCGATCGTGCTGACCCTGCGTGACCGGCCCACCGGACGGCGGCAGGACATCGAACGCCAGCATGAACGCCAGCCCGCGGATTCCATGGAAATGCTGTCCCTGCCGCTGGGCCGCAGCGTCGGCGCGATGGGCGGTTTCCTGCGCCCGCGCAGGTCCTATGACATTGCCGCCGTGCCGGGCACCTATGGCACGCAGGCCTATCGCGAGGAGGAGCGGGAGCTTGCGGAAGGCACCGCGCTTGTCGTGGTCGCGGATGTCACGAAAAACGAAAGTCGGGACAATGAATAGTGCAATCGCCACCATTGGCGTCACGCCATACCTTGTCATCAGCGCGATCCTGCTGGTCCTTGGCGTGTTCGGTATCTTCCTGAACCGCAAGAACGTCATCATCATCCTGATGTCGATCGAACTGATCCTGCTGTCGGCCAATATCAATTTCGTGGCGTTTTCAGCAGCGCTTGGCGACCTGTCGGGGCAGGTGTTCACGCTGTTCGTGCTGACCATCGCGGCGGCGGAATCCGCGATCGGCCTTGCCATCGTCACTGTCTATTTCCGTAATCGCGGCTCGATCGAGGTCGATCGCATTACGATGATGAAAGGGTGATCGGGTCATGCAAACGGCATCCTGCCTTTTTGAAATCGCGGTCTTCGCGCCGCTGGTCGGGTTCCTGACCGCCGGGATGGGGGGGCGCATCATCGGCGATGCCCTGTCGCAGGCGCTGACGATCATCCTGATGCTCATCGCCAGTGTCGCCGCCATCGGCGCGCTGCTGATCGAGGGGCAGGGCGGCATGGTGACCGCCCTTGTCCCCGTGGCCGACTGGATCCAGGCGGGCAATTTCCATGTTGCGTGGGGATTGCGCATGGATGCGCTGTCGGTCTCCATCGTCGCCATGGTGTGCGTGGTCTCCACGCTCGTGCATGTCTACAGCACGGGATACATGGCGCATGAGAGCATGCCGCGCTTCCGCTTCTTTTCCTACCTGTCGCTGTTTACGTTCGCGATGCTGATGCTGGTGACGTCGAACGACCTGATCCAGCTATTCTTCGGGTGGGAAGGCGTCGGCCTCGCCAGTTACCTGCTGATCGGATACTGGTACACGCGCCCGTCCGCCGCCGCCGCCGCGATCAAGGCCTTTGTCGTCAACCGCGTGGCGGACCTGTTCTTTCTGGTCGGCATTGCGCTGCTGTATGTCGAATTCGGCACCGTGACCTATGACGACATCTTTGCGATGGTGCCTGCGCACATGAATGATGTGTATCACCTGTTTGGCGCACACCGCGCCATCGAGGTGATCTGCATGCTGCTGTTCATCGGCGCGATGGGCAAGTCGGCGCAGCTATTCCTGCATACATGGCTGCCGGACGCGATGGAGGGGCCGACCCCGGTGTCCGCCCTGATCCATGCGGCGACGATGGTTACGGCGGGCGTGTTCCTGATGGCACGGATGTCGCCCGTGGTGGAATTCGCCCCGTTCACGCGTGACTTCATCATCCTGATCGGTGCGACGACCTGTTTCTTTGCCGCGACCGTGGGGCTGGTGCAGCCTGACATCAAGCGCACGATCGCCTATTCCACCTGTTCGCAGCTTGGCTACATGTTCGTGGCCGTTGGGGTGGGCGCGTACCAGGCGGCGATGTTCCACCTGACGACGCATGCGTTTTTCAAGGCGCTGCTGTTCCTTGGCGCGGGCTGCGTGATCCATGCCGTCCATGACGAGCAGGACATGTTCCGCATGGGTGGCCTGTGGCGCAAGATCCCGGTGACGTACGTGTGCATGTGGCTCGGCAGCCTTGCGCTGGCGGGGATCTTCCCCTTTGCGGGGTACTGGTCGAAGGATGCGATCCTCGATGCAGCATGGATGTCGCCCGCGACGATGGGCACCTATGGCTGGATCATGGGCTGCATCACCGCGTTCCTGACCGCACTGTATAGCTGGCGGCTGATCTTCCTCGTCTTCCATGGCAAGCCGCGCGATGCGCACCTGCATGAAGGCGCGCATGAAAGCCCGCTCTCCATGACCGGTCCGGTCATCCTGCTGGGCTTTGGCGCGGTCCTTGCCGGCATCCTGCTGGCGCCGCTTTATATCGGCAGGGGGCAGGTGGCGTTCTGGAACGGGGCGATCGCGAACGCGCCGGGCAATGACATCATGGACATGATGGAACACGCCCCGGCGTTCATCTCCCTCGTGCCCAGCATCGCCGCCGTGGGGGGCATTCTTGTCGCCTATGTCTGCTACATGCTGCGGCCTGAAATCCCGGCGGCGATGGCGCGTGCGCTGCGTCCGCTTTACCTGTTCCTGCTGAACAAATGGTATTTCGACGAACTGTATGACCTGATCTTCATCCGTCCGTACAGGGCGCTGGCACGCGTGTTGTGGAAGGATGTCGATGAAGGCGTAGTCGAGGGCATCCCCGAAGGGCTGGCCCGCATGACCGTGGCGTCGGCAGGGCAGGCGGTGAAGATCCAGACCGGTTCGATCGCGGTCTATGCCTTTACGATGCTGATCGGGCTGGTGGTGCTGCTGTCCACCATGCTGCTGACCCACTGAAGCCATGATGACGAGGGTGAACCTATGAACTGGACACTTGCTCTGCCTGAAATCGTGCTGGCGATATCGGGCCTCGCCATCCTGGTGTTCGGCGTGGTGCAGAAACGCGAAAATCCGTTTTTCTCCTGCTCCATGCTGGCGATGGCGGCATTTTTCATCACCGGCCTGCTGGTGTTCTTCACACCTGACGGGGTTGGGTACAACCATATTTTCGTCAATGACGACTTCGCGCGCTTCATGAAGGTCCTGTCGCTGTGTGGCGCGTTCCTCGCGACGATGATGACCGTGGGCTATGCCCGGGAAATGGAGGTCGCGAAGTTCGAATTCCCGGTGCTGATCCTGTTTTCCACGCTGGGCACGATGATGATGGCCTCGTCGGGCAACCTGATGACGCTGTTTGTCGGGCTGGAACTGTCGTCGCTTGCGATCTACATCCTGTGCGCCTTTGCCCGCGACCAGGTGCGCGCGGCGGAGGCGGGACTGAAATACTTCGTCCTTGGCTCGCTGGCGTCGGGGCTGCTGCTGTATGGCATCGCACTCGTCTATGGGTTTGCGGGCACGCTGGAATATGGCGGGCTGCAGACGGCGGTGGCGGGGACGGCCGCGCTGCCGACGGGGCTGATGATCGGCATCGTCTTCATGCTGGTCGGCCTGTCGTTCAAGCTGTCGGCGGTGCCGTTCCACATGTGGACGCCTGATGTGTACCAGGGGTCGCCGTCGTCGGTGACGGCGTATATGGCGGGTGCGCCGAAGATTGCGGCCTTTGCCGTGCTGCTGCGGGTGATGATCGGGCCGTTCGGCCACATGACGGAGCAGTGGCGGCTGCTGATCGAACTGGTGTCGGTGGCTTCCATGCTGTTCGGTTCCATCGCCGCGATCGCACAGACGGACATCAAGCGTCTGATGGCCTATTCCTCCATCGGGCATATGGGATACGCCATGATGGGCATGGCCGCCGCCACGCCGGAGGGCACGCGCGGGACGCTGGTCTACCTTGTGACCTACCTGTTCATGAATGTCGGTGCGTTCGCGGGGATTGTCGCGATGCGGCGCAAGGGCTTCGCCATGACGCGCATTTCCGACCTCGCCGGACTGGGCAGGACCGCGCCGGGCATGGCGGCCGCGATGGCCATCTTCATGTTCAGCATGGCGGGCGCGCCGCCGCTGGCTGGATTTTTCGGCAAATTGATGGTTTTCTATGCGGCCATCAACGCGCACCTCTATGCGCTGGCGGCCATCGGCGTCATCAGCAGCATCATCGGTGCCTATTATTATGTCCGGATTGTCAAGGTCATGTTCTTTGATACGGCGGCGGAAGCCTTCGACCGTCCTCCCGTTTCCCTGTCGTTCATCTCCGTGGGCATGGGTCTCGTGACCTGCCTGTTCATCGTGGCCCTGGGGCCGGTTTCGACCGCAGCCCAGGCGGCGGCGCAGGCGTTGCTGAGGTAATGCGTTCGATTTCTGATGTGACGGTTGTGGAGGTGCCACGGATCCATGCGGGTCCGTGGCATCTTGAAATTCATGGGGAACTGGGCTCTACATCCGACCTGTGCCTGGAGCGTGCGCGTGAAGGCGCGGCGGAGGGACTGGCCATCCTTGCGCTGAGACAGACGCGTGGACGGGGAAGCCGTGGGCGCGGATGGGTCGATCCGGGTGGGAACCTGTCGATGTCGGTCCTGCTGCGTCCGGGCCGGGACGCAACCCCGGTCGGGCTGTGGCCGTTCATCGCCGGACTGGCTTTTTACGATGCGCTGGCCCCATGGGTGGGGCAGGGACATGCGCTCAGCCTGAAATGGCCCAATGACCTGCTGCTCGACGGGCGCAAGGTCGCAGGCATCCTGATCGAGGCCGGGGGCGAGGGCGACGGGCGGTGGCTGTCACTGGGCATGGGGGCCAACCTGTGCGCGGCCCCGGTGATCGAGGGACGCGACCTTGCCTGCATGGCGGATGTCGGCCCCGCGCCGGAGGTGGGAAAGGTGGCGTCCGCCGTGCTGACGATGCTCGATGTCTGGATGGCGCGATATGCGCAGGACGGGTTCGACGCCATCCGCACGGCATGGCTGCATCGCGCCCATCCCGTCGGCACGCCGGTGCGTGTCGTCGCCGCCACGGGGACGGTGTGCGGGACGTTCGAGGGGATTGGCGGCGATGGACTGCTGCTGCTGCGCACGCCCGACGGGGTGCGGGCCATTTCCACCGGCGAGGTCCTGCTGGGCACGGCATGACGGGCCGTTGATCATCGTTGATGCCGGGGGAAGGCATAATGGTGAAGGCGGCATGGGAACGGCCGGAATTCATAATGCGTTTGAGCATGGGGGATTACATGTTAATCCCTTATACCCATATAGATGGGTAGAGTTCAGGTCATGCCGACCTGTGTCGAGCCCCCGGTCCTGCTGCTGCGCCGCCACAGGTGGCCATGACGGGGATGCGGGCGCGGCTTCGCAGGGGTGGATGATCGTGGCGCGAAAAGGCGCCGGACAGAAGGTTTTTGTCCCGGGGATACGGGACACGTTGGAACGGAATTCTGGTGGGGGGTGCGCCCCTGCCTGTCTGAAAATGGAAATATGAACAGTGTACAGAAGGGTATCATATGAATGACATGACCGCACTGGAATTTCTCCCGCTGGGGGGAACAGGCGAAATCGGGATGAACCTCAACCTCTACCGCCAGGGCGATGGCTGGCTGGCGGTGGACTGTGGCATCGGCTTCAGCGGCAATGACACGCCGGAGGCCGAGATCCTGCTGCCTGATCCGGTTTTCATCGCCGAACGCCGCAAGGATCTGGTCGGTCTGGTCATCACCCACGCGCATGAGGACCATCTGGGCGCCGTGGCCCACCTGTGGCCGCAACTGGGCTGCCCGGTCTATGCCACGCCGTTTGCCGCCGCCGTGCTGCGGCGCAAGCTGGGGGAGGCGCAACTGCTCCAGCAGGTGCCCATCCACACGATCCCGACCGGCGGCGCGTTCACCGTTGGCGAATTCGACCTGCGCTTCATCCCCGTCACCCATTCCGTGCCGGAGGCGCAGGCCCTTGTCCTGCGCACGCCGCAGGGGATCGTGATCCATACCGGCGACTGGAAATTCGACCCCCACCCGCTGGTGGGGCCGCCGACCGACATCGCCGCGTTCGAGGAACTGGGCCGCGAGGGCGTGCTGGCGATGGTGTGCGACAGCACCAACGTCCGCACCGAAGGCCCGTCCGCGTCCGAAGCCGATGTCCGCCGGGAGATGACGAAGCTGGTCGCGACGCTGGAGGGGCGGGTCGCGGTGACCTGTTTCGCCAGTAACGTCGCGCGCGTGGAAACGATTGCAAAGGCCGCGATCGCCGCCAACCGTGTCGTCGCCGTCGTGGGCCGTTCCCTGCGCAACCTTGAGGTCGCGGCGCGTGAGTGCGGCTACCTTTCGGACATTCCCCCGTTCCTGTCGGAGCAGGAGGCCAACTCCGTCCCCGACAACCAGCTCCTGCTGATCGTGACCGGCAGCCAGGGGGAACCGCGTTCCGCCCTGTCGCGCATCGCGGTGGACACGCATCCCAACATCTCGCTGGGCGAGGGGGATAACGTCATCTACAGCAGCCGCATGATTCCGGGAAACGAGCAGGCGGTCATCCAGGTGCAGGACAACCTGACGCGGCGCGGGATCAACGTGATTACCGACCGTGACCATCTGGTGCACGTGTCGGGCCATGCGACAGGGGGCGACGTGCGCCGCCTGTATGAAATGGTGAAGCCGAAATACCTTGTCCCCGTGCATGGCGAATGGCGTCACCTGACGGCCAACGCCGCGATCGCGCAGGAACTCGACATCACGCCGGTCCTGCTGGAAGACGGCGACATCCTGAACATGAAGGATGCCTCCTTCGACGTGGTCGATACCGCGCCGACGGGGCGGCTTGTCCTTGATGGCGGGCGCCTGCTGCAGATGAATGGCGGCGTGCTGTCGGCGCGCCGGCGCATGCTGTTCAACGGCGTTGTGCTGGGCAGTTTCGCGGTGGACGAGGAAGGCTACCTGATCGGTGACCCGAAGGTCAGCGCACCGGGCCTGCTGGATGCCGAAGACCCCGAGACCGCGCGCGTGACGGAAGAATTCGGCAATGCGCTGGATGAAATCCCTGATGAACTGCGTGAAAATGACGTCACGTTCCGCGATGCGGCCAAGACGGCGCTGCGTCGCGCGCTGGGGCGCAAGCTGCAGAAGCGCCCGCTGGTGGATGTGCACCTGCTGCGGGTCTGATCCCCTTGCATCCCGCCGCGCCTTGCGTGGCGGTGAATTTGAAATGGCAGGAGACAGCGCACCGTCTCCTGCCATTTCTTTTTTATAGGACGTTTTTCCCTAAACCCGGCGGCGTTTTCGACACTCGGATCGTGGCGGTAATGTAGACATGGGCGGCGGGGCGTGTCACCTGCCTCACGCGGATGTTGAACGGCCGGGAGCAGCGTTTCCGATCACGCTTGGGTGTGGTGGTGCAACCTGCCGCCATGGGGCGTGCATATGCCCCATTCCACGCCCGGTCTTATTGGGTTACGGTTCGCGCCGTCTGGATCGGTTCTGAATATAAGGTTGATACGCACATGCGTCTGTCCCGCAGCTTTCTTCCCACACTCAAGGAAAACCCCGCAGAGGCGCAGATCACCTCGCACCGCCTCATGCTGCGGGCTGGCCTGATCCGCCAGACTTCCGCCGGGATCTATGCGTGGCTGCCAGCGGGGCTGAAGGTCCTGCGCAACATCGCCAACATCGTGCGCGCCGAACAGGACGCCATCGGGGCGCAGGAAATGCTGATGCCCACGCTGCAGTCCTCCGAACTGTGGAAGCGTTCGGGCCGCTATGACGCCTATGGCCCGGAAATGCTGCGTATCCGTGACCGCCACGAACGCGACCTGCTGTACGGACCGACGAACGAGGAAATGGTGACCGACCTGTTCGGGCAGGTGGTCAAGTCCTATCGCGAACTGCCGCAGGTGCTGTACCATGTGCAGTGGAAATTCCGTGACGAGGTGCGCCCCCGTTTCGGCGTGATGCGCGGGCGCGAGTTCTATATGAAGGACGCCTACAGCTTCGACGTGGATTATGACGCGGCGGTGGATTCCTATCGCCGCATGATGCTGGCCTATTTGCGCACGTTCCAGCGCCTTGGTGTGAAGGCGATCCCGATGGTGGCCGACACCGGGCCGATCGGCGGTGAACTCAGCCACGAATTCCTTGTCCTTGCGCCGACGGGCGAAAGCGGCGTGTTCTTCGACGGCGCGTTCGAGGAGCAGGACTGGCTCTCCGAAGCGGTGGATATCTCCAGCCGTGAGTCACTGGCGAAATTCTTCGCGCGCATGACCTCGTTCTATGCCGCGACGGACGAAAAGCATGACGAGGCACAGTGGGCGAAGGTACCCCCCGAACGCCGTCGCGAAGGACGCGGGATCGAGGTGGGGCACATCTTCCACTTTGGCCGTAAATACACGGAATCGATGGATATTTCCGTCAGCGGTCCCGATGGCGCGCCCCTGTTCCCCGAAATGGGGTCGTATGGCATCGGCGTCTCGCGCCTTGTCGCAGCCATCATCGAGGCCAGCCATGACGAGCAGGGCATCATCTGGCCGCAGACGGTCGCACCCTTTGCTGCCGTCATCATCAACCTCAAGAACGGGGATGCGCAGTGTGACGAAATCTGCGAACGCCTCTATGCCGCAGCCCCCGAACACCTGCTGTATGACGACCGTGCGGAGCGTGCGGGCGTGAAGTTCGCGGATGCCGACCTGATGGGTCATCCGTGGCAGGTGATCGTCGGCCCGCGCGGTGCGAAGGCCGGGGTCGTGGAAGTGAAGAACCGCGCAAGTGGCGAGCGCAGCGAACTGCCGGTTGACGCGGTGCTGGCGCATATCGGCGTGGGTGCCTGATCCGCATGTTCGGCCCCTTTGAACGTGCCGTCGCCGGGCGTTACCTGCATGCCCGGCGGGGGGAGCGGTTCGTCTCCGTCATCGCGATCTTCTCGCTTGTGGGCATCGCGCTGGGTGTTGCGACGCTGATTATCGTCATGTCGGTCATGAACGGTTTCAAGGCCGACCTGCTGGGGCGGATACTGGGGCTGAACGGTGATCTCAGCGTCTATGGCGTGTCGCGCACGATCACCGACTATGACACGCTGGCGGGGCGGATCCGCAAGGTGGCCGGGGTCGAGGCCGCCAATCCCCTGATCGAGGCGCAGGTGCTCCTCAATTCCGGGGGCTACAACGCGGGCGGCCTTGTGCGCGGGATGACGCAGGACGACCTGCGGGGGCTGAAGGAAATCAGCAATTCTCTCGTGGCGGGATCGCTGGATGAGTTCGGGTCGGACGACACCATTGTCGTCGGCACGACGCTGGCGGAACGCGCGGGCCTGACCGTGGGGGCGCGCCTGACACTGGTGTCGCCCAACGGGGCGGCGACGGCGTTTGGCACCATGCCACGGGTCCGCGCCTATCGCGTGATCGCGATTTTCGATGCGGGCGTGAATGACTATAACGCCAGCTATGTCTTCCTGCCGCTGCATGCGGCGCAGGTCTATTTCCAGATGCCGCACCAGGTGACGCAGATCCAGGTCATGACCCGTGACGCGGAAAATGTCGGCCCGATCCGCACCAGCATCGAGCAGGCGCTTGGCGGCACGCCGGTGCGCGTCATGGACTGGACACAGAGCAACAATGCCTTCTTCGGCGCGGTGCAGGTGGAACAGAATGTCATGTTCCTGATCCTGACGCTGATCATCCTTGTCGCGGCGTTCAACGTGATCTCCTCGCTCATCATGATGGTCAAGGACAAGACCGCCGACATCGCCGTGCTGCGCACCATTGGCGCGACGCGCGGGGCGATCATGCGCATCTTCCTGATGTGCGGGGCGTCGGTGGGGGTGACGGGCACCATCGCGGGCACGGTGCTGGGGATTGTCTTCTGCCTCAACATCGAACGCATCCGCCAGGGGTTGCAGAAGATCACCGGCACGGACCTGTTCAATGCGGAGGTATACTATCTTGAACACCTGCCGGCGAAGCTGGTCTGGTCGCAGGTGTTCGAGGTGATCGCGATGGCGCTGGTGCTGTCGCTGCTGGCGACGCTGTATCCGTCATGGCGCGCGGCGCGCACCGACCCGGTGGAGGCCCTGCGCCATGAATGACCACACCACGCCGCCGCTGCAGCTTGAGCAGGTCAGCCGTTCCTACCGCAGCGGGGAGGAGACGCTGCGCGTGCTTGATGGCGCGGACCTCGTGCTGCATCCCGGCGAGATCGTTGCCCTTGTCGCCCCCTCGGGCACGGGCAAATCCACGCTCCTGCACCTTGCCGGGCTTCTGGAACATCCCGATGCGGGCCGCGTGGTGATCGACGGGGTCGATGCCGGGCGGCTCAATGATGCGCAGCGCACGGAAATCCGGCGCGACCGCATTGGATTCGTCTATCAGTTCCATCACCTGCTGGCGGAATTCACGGCGCGGGAGAACGTCATCCTGCCGCAGATGATCGCGGGTGTGTCGCGCCGCCATGCACGCGCGCGCGCCGATGAACTGCTGGGCGCGTTCGGGCTGTCGCACCGGCTGGACCACCTGCCGGGCAAGCTGTCGGGGGGGGAGAAGCAGCGCGTGGCCATTGCGCGCGCGCTGGCGAACCGCCCGCGCATCCTGCTGGCGGATGAACCGACGGGCAACCTTGATGTGCAGACCTCGGACACGGTGTTCGATGCGCTGATCGCGATGGTGCGTGACCATGGGGTCGCGGCCCTGATCGCCACGCACAACATGGACCTTGCGGTGCGCATGGACCGTATCGTGACCCTGCGTGACGGGCGCCTGCTGGAGGTCGTGCCCACCGACGCCTGAGCGGGTGGATAGAGCGTTGCCGCGTACCTGCGCGCTGCGATAGGATGCGGCCATGTCCCATGCCGATTTCATCCACCTGCGTGTCCACTCCGCCTATTCGCTGAGCCAGGGGGCGATCCGCGTTCCCGAAATCGTCAGCCTTGCGCATGAAATGCGCATGCCCGGTGTCGCGATCACCGATACGGGCAACATGTTCGGCGCGCTGGAATTCTCGCAATACTGCTCCAAGAAGGGGATCCAGCCGATCATCGGCTGCCAGATCGCGCTGCCCGCGCGCTCCGACAAGCCGGGCAGCCCGGCGGAACCGATGGTCCTGCTGGCGCGCAACGAAACCGGCCTGATGAACCTGCAGTACCTGTCCTCGGCCGGGTTCCTGCAGCATGAAACCGATGAACCGACGGTGCCGCTCGACCTTCTGTGCGAACGCGCCGACGGGCTGTTCCTGATGACCGGCGGCACGCGCGGGCCGCTGTTCCGCATGCTGGCCGAAGGGCTGGAGGCCGACGCCGCCCGCCTGCTGGCGCGGCTGCACGCGGCCTTCGGGCGGTATATGGCGGTGGAACTGCATCGCCACGGCCTTGCCGCCGAACGTGCGGTGGAACCGGGGATGATCGCGCTGGCCGATCGCATGGGCATCGCGCTGGTGGCGACGAACGAGTGCTTCTTCCCCCGTCCCGACATGTACGAGGCGCATGACGCCCTGCTGTGCATCGCGCAGGGGCGCACCATGGCCGAGCAGGACCGCTGGCGCGTGACGCCCGAACACTGGTTCAAGCCGCCGCACATGATGCGTGAACTGTTCGCGGACCTGCCGGAGGCCTGCGACAACACGCTGGAGATCGCGCGCCTGTGCGCCGTCAAGGTGGAGACGCGCAAGCCGCTGCTGCCGGTCTGCCCCAAGGTGGCGCCGGGTGCGACGGAGGAGGAGACCCTGCGTGGCATGGCGCGCGACGGGCTGGAACGTCGGCTTGCGCGCATGAATGTCGATGATGAGACACGCCGGATTTATGAAGAACGGCTGGCCTTTGAACTCGACATCATCGCCCGCATGGGCTTCCCCGGCTATTTCATGATCGTTGCCGACTTCATCCAGTGGGCGAAGGCGCATGACATCCCGGTCGGGCCGGGGCGTGGTTCGGGTGCGGGGTCGCTGGCCGCATGGGCGCTGACGATTACCGATATCGACCCGATCCCGTTCAACCTGCTGTTCGAACGTTTCCTCAACCCCGAACGCGTGTCGATGCCTGACTTCGATATCGATTTCTGCCAGGACCGGCGTGACGAGGTCATCCGCTACGTCCGGCAGGAATATGGCCCCGACCGTGTGGCGCAGATCATCACGTTCGGAAAGTTGCAGGCCCGCGCGGCGGTGCGCGACGTCGGGCGCGTGCTGGGCCTGTCGTTCGGCATGGTCAACAAGGTCGCCGAACTGATCCCCAACAACCCGGCCAAGCCGGTCACGCTGAAACAGGCGATCGATGGGGAGCCGCGCCTTCAGGAAATGCGCGACAGCGACGAGACCCTGCGCCGCCTGATGGAAATCGCCCTGCAGCTTGAGGGCCTGTTCCGCCACGCCAGCACCCATGCCGCCGGTGTCGTGATCGGGGACCGCGAACTCGTCGAACTCGTGCCGCTGTATCGCGACCCCAAGAGCGACATGCTGGTGACGCAGTACAACATGAAGTTCGTGGAACAGGCGGGCCTGGTCAAGTTCGACTTCCTTGGCCTGACGACACTGACGATCCTGCAGCGCGCGGTGCAGTTCCTTGAGCCGCTTGGCGTAAGCGTGGACCTCGCGGCACTGCCGCTTGATGACAAGCTGACCTATGACATGCTGGCGCGTGGCGATACCGGCGGCGTGTTCCAGTTCGAAGGCGCGGGCATGCGCGACGTGCTCAAGCAGATGCGCCCGACGCGGCTGGAGGACCTGATTGCGGCGGTGGCGTTGTACCGACCGGGTCCAATGGCCAACATCCCCGATTACTGCCGGCGCAAGCATGGCGAGCCGTGGGAACCCCCGCACGAGGAAATCCGCGATATCCTGTCCGAGACCTATGGCATCATGGTCTATCAGGAACAGGTGATGCAGATCGCGCAGAAGATGGCGGGCTACAGCCTTGGCGGCGCGGACCTGCTGCGGCGCGCGATGGGCAAGAAGATCCGTGCGGAAATGGACAAGCAGCGCGTGATCTTCACCGAAGGGGCGACCAAGCGCGGCATCGACCATGACAAGGCGGTCGAGGTCTTTGACCTGATGGCCAAATTTGCCGACTATGGCTTTAACAAATCCCATGCGGCGGCCTATGCGCTGGTGTCGTACCAGACGGCGTGGATGAAGGCGAACCATCCGGTGGCCTTCCTTGCCGCGTGCATGTCGCTGGCGCGGGAAAAGACCGAAAAGCTTGCCGCCCTGCGGCAGGAGGCGGAGCGCCTGGGCATCAAGGTCCTGCCGCCCGACATCAATGCCTCTGGCGCGGATTTCACGGTGGAAAAGCTGCCGGACGGGGAATATGGCATCCGCTACGCCCTTGCGGCGGTCAAGAAGGTCGGGCTGAGCGCGATGCAGGCGCTTGTCGCCGTGCGGGGGGATCGTCCGTTTGCCGACATGGCGGACATTGCCGCGCGCATCGACCCTCGCAATGTCAACAAGATGCAGTTGGAAAACCTGGCGCGCGCGGGGGCGTTCGACACGATCCTGCCCAACCGGGCGCAGGCCTGTGCCTCGGCCGAGACGGTGCTGCGCCGCGCACAGTCCCATGCGCAGGAAGCGGCCAGCGGGCAGATCGGCCTGTTTGGCGGCGGTGGGGGCGGCGCGCCCACGCGGGAGACGCTGCGCCTGCCATCGGTTCCGGACTGGCCCGAATTCGATCGCCTGAACATGGAGGCCGACGCCATCGGGTTCCACCTGACGGCGCACCCGCTGGATTCCTATGGCCCGCTGATGCGGCGTCTGGGTGTTGTGAAATCCACCGGGCTGGAGGCTGCTGCTGCGGCGGGCATTACGCGGGTGAAGATTGCGGGATGCGTGGTTGACCGCAAGGAACGGCCCACGCGCACCGGCAACAAGATGGCGTGGGTGCGCCTGTCGGACGCCAGCGGCGGGTGCGAGGTCACGTTCTTTTCCGAAGTCCTGTCACGCTCGCGCGAAATCCTCAGCGCGGGGAACGCGGTTGTCGTGACGGCGGACCTGCGCCTTGATGGGGAGGCGTTGCGCATTACCGCGTCCGATGTGATGGAGCTTGAACAGGCCGCCGCCGATG
Organism: Gluconacetobacter entanii; assembly: GCF_013155425.1. NCBI lineage: Bacteria > Pseudomonadati > Pseudomonadota > Alphaproteobacteria > Acetobacterales > Acetobacteraceae > Gluconacetobacter > Gluconacetobacter entanii. The sequence goes on from NZ_JABJWD010000010.1 coordinate 85,447, forward strand.
CCGCCGCGGAACTGCGGATCTGGTTTGACCGTGCGGACGCCATCGCACCGATCCGCGACATCCTGCAGGGACATAGCGGGGGGCGCGGGCGCATCATCCTGCTGCCTTCGGTCGCGGAAACGCGCGATGTGGAGGTGACACTTGGCGAACGCTACCGCGTGACGCCGCGTATCGCGCAGATGATCAAGTCGATCGAGGGCGTGGGCCGGGTCGAACAGTTTTAAGGCAGTGTTCGGGCGCCGCCTTTTTCAAAAGGCGGCGTTCTCTCGAAGCTTTTTGGGGCCTGTTGGGAATTATGCTTTTTTCAAGCATCTGCATATGATTCAAAGCCTGTATGGATCGCTTCGTACTGACAGACGCCCAATGGGCGAAAATGGAACCGCTGTGCCTTGGCAAGAAAACAGATCGCGGGCGCAGCGGGCAGGACAACCGTCTTTTCATCGAGGCAGTCTTATGGATTGCCCGGACCGGCAGCCCATGGCGGGATCTTCCGGCGTATTTCGGACATTGGAACTCAGTCTATTCCCGTTACAGCGACTGGATGAAAGCCGGTGTTTTCAAACGGCTTTTTGAAGCGGTTTCTGACGATGCCGACATGGAACATGCGATGATCGACGGCACGGTGGTCCGGGTTCACCGCCATGGCCAGGGCGCAAAAGGGGGACCCGAAACCAGGCGATAGGGCGCAGTGTGACGGGATGGTCCACCAAGATCGTCGCCATGACTGACGCCCTGGGCAATCTGGTCCGCTTTACGCTTATCCCCGGCCAGCATTACGACACGGTCGGGGTCGCGCCTCTTCTCAAACCCGCGGATTTCAAGGGTATTCTTGCCGACAAGGCATTCGATGTGCACTGGATCGTGGACACCATACGCGCGCAAGGGGCCTGCGTGGTCATTCCCCAGCGCAAAAACCGCCTCGACAGACGCCCGTTCGATGGAGCCATGTTCAAGGCACGCCACCTCATCGAGAACTTTTTCTGCAAGCTCAAGGAGTTCAAGCGTATCGCCATGAGGAGCGACAAGACCGACAGATCATTCGCAGCGATGATTTATCTCACCGCAGCAATCATCAATTCACGTTAATTCCCAACAGACCCTGAAAAAAGCTTCACCAAAAACTTTATTCTGTTTTCAGTGAAAATCGACCGACAATTTATTCCTGTTACGAACAAAAGTTTTTTGGTTCTTTTTTCAAAAAAGAACAGAACCTCTCCACACTCATCCGCCACACCACGCGGGAGCGTGAACGCCCCATCGGGAAACTCCCGTCCGGGACGTGGCGTTGCGCACAGGTCATCCGATGTAATTCCCAGAAAGGGGAGACACTCAATGACTGAATCGAATTTCTTTACCCGTGCCGGCGATTTCCTGACGGGGGCGACCGGGGACCAGTCCGGCCTGATTACCGTATTGAACGAAATACTCGGCCCCATCACGCGCAAAGACCAGCCAACGCGGCTGGAGGCACGGTCGCGCACCCCTGAAATCATGGACATGGTGTCGCACTGGCAGGTGCAGGACAGGCCCGGCCCCACGACCGAGGCCGTGATCCATTCCCTGTTTTCCCCCGAGGAAATCAGGAGATTTTCGGACGAGACCGGCCTGTCCGCCCCGGCGGCAATGGAAATCCTGAAGGATATCGTGCCGCTATGCGCCCGTGATCGCAAGAAAAGGCAGCTACGGGTGCCTGACGAGGCCCGGTAAAGGCCCCGGAGGGGAGGGGGAGATGAAAATCCCGCCTGTATATCTGGTGTTTCTGCCATGGCTTGCCCCCATTCCCATTGCTGCCGTGGGAATGGGATGGAGCATGGAATAAAGGTGCGCCATCATGGCGGACATGTCCCGATACAGGCAGGCAATGCCATGCGTTGGATATTTATAGCCTGGTGCTGATGTTTTCATGATCATGACGCATGCGGCGGGGGAGGGGTGGACCCAGTTGGGGGAACTCGGCCTTGCTTTCGTGCTGTCGGGACTGGTGGGGCTGGAGCGCGAGATCCGCCAGAAAAGCGCGGGCCTGCGGACCTATACACTGGTTGGCGTGGCGGCGGCGCTGTTCATGCTGGTGTCCAAATACGGCTTTAACAACGTGCTGGAAAACGGACGCGTCATCCTTGACCCGTCGCGTGTCGCGGCACAGGTCGTCTCGGGCATTGGCTTCATCGGTGGCGGTGTGATCTTCATGCGCCGCAATGTGGTGCGTGGCCTGACCACGGCGGCTTCGGTCTGGCTGACGGCGGCACTGGGCATGGCGTGCGGGGCGGGGCTGCTGGCGCTGGCGATCGCCACGACCGTGGGGCATTTCATCATCATGTTCATATTCCCGCGCCTGTTGCGCCATATCCCGCATGAACATCTGGCCACCACGAATGTCAGCGTCACCTACGTCGATGGAAGGGGCGTGCTGCGCCATATCCTGGTGGAATGTACCCGCCTGCGCTTCGGGGTCGATCATGTGCGCATCGAACGCGACGATACCTTTGCCACCGCGCGCGAGGCCGTGCAGGACCAGGCGGATTATGAGGGGACCGATATCGGAATCCCCGCCGCGGCCTCCGCACCGCGGCGGCAGGTGCGCCTGTCGATGCAGGTCAGTGGGAGCGAGCAGGTGTCGCGTCTGGTGGCCGCCCTGTCGGAACTGCCCGGTATCGTGGCCGTGGGCACGCTGGAGGACGGGCAACTGGACTGAAAAGAAGGGGGAGGGGACATGAAAAAGCCCCGGCATGCGGATGCGATGCCGGGGCCAGGGTAAGGGGAAAGCCAAGCGTTACTGGAAGCGGATCAGGTGGGCGCGCCGGTCCCGCCCGAGATCATAGGCACCACCCTGTTCCAGGATGGCCTGATGGATGCGGTCCACCCGTTCGGTGTGGCGGCGGCCGCGACGTTTCTGCGCAATGCCCCGTGCCTGGAGGTTCCTGCTGCCGGCAGCACGTCCAATTTCGTGTTTAAGCTGCCCCATCAGAATGTTCGTCTTTGCAAAGAGCATGTCCGTGAACTGATACATGTCACTCTCTCCTTGATGGTGGCCGCACTTTAATGGGCGTCCACCATGAGATGAGCATAATGCATCCCTGATATGCAATAAAAAACATACTCGCAGGACGTGTAGTTTTGTTGCGCCTCAGCCCGCGTGGATATCGTCAAGCCGGTCGAGGCGGCGCAGTCCCGGGAACATCCGCATCCACAGCAGGGTCACGACGATGGTGCCCGCCCCACCCAGCGCCACGGCCTCCACCGGGCCGACGAGGGAGGCGAGCATCCCGCTTTCGAATTCCCCCAACTGGTTGGACGACCCGATGAACAGCATGTTGACGGCGGATACCCGCCCACGCATGGAATCGGGGGTGCGCAACTGCACCAGTGCCCCGCGCACGACCACGCTGATGACATCCGCCGCCCCAAGGACCGCAAGCGCCAGGACGGAGAGCGGCATGGAGGTGGAAAAGGCGAAGACGATGGTCGCCACGCCGAATGTCGCCACGGCGGCGAACATGCACGCGCCCGCACGGTGGTTGAGCGGCTTCCACACAAAGAACAGGGCGCACCCGACCGCGCCAATGGCCGGGGCGGCCCGCAGCAGGCCCAGTCCGGTCGGCCCGGCATGCAGGATGTCGCTGGCATAGACCGGCAGCATGGCCGTCGCCCCCCCAAGCAGCACGGCGAACAGGTCCAGCGAGATTGCGCCCAGCATGTCGGGACGCTGGCGCATGAACCGCCACACCTCCGCGAACATGGAGACCGAAAGTGGCTGGCGCGCCCGCGCCATGTTGCGCAGCGGCAGCAGGAACGTGCCCACCATGGCGGCCCCGAAGCCCAGCGCGCAGACGAGGTAGCACATGCCGGCCCCCACCCCGTACAGCAGTCCCCCCACCGACGGGCCGGTGACGGCCGCCGCCTGGAACAGCGACGACGACACCGCCGCCGCGCGCGGGAACATGTGCGGCGGCACGATGGAGGGCAGGAAGGTCTGCTGGCACGGCATTTCGAACGCCCGCGCCGCGCCGAACACCATGACCATGGCATAGATCATGGCCGGCGTCGTCCATCCCCCGAACGCGGCAATGGCCATGACCAGCGCGGATATGGCCTCGATCGTCTGGCAGGTCATGGCGATGCGGCGGCGGTTCATGTGGTCCGCCGCGTGCCCGGCCACCATGGTCAGGCAGATCATGGGCAGGAACTGCGCCAGTCCCAAGAAGGCGAGGGCGCGCGCGCTGTGGGTCAGGGCATAGATCTGCCACCCCACGGCCACCGCCTGCACGCAGGAGGAAAAGGAGGATGATGTCCGCGCCATCAGGAACGCCAGAAGTCCCGGATGCTGGACAAGCCTGCCCGCCGGTGTGGCGTCGGCGGCGGGGGGGGCGTCCCCATCGGCACCGGCCTGTGGTGCGGTACCGGCCGGTGTGGTGGGAAAATTCTTCGATCGCGTCATGATGCCTTACGCTATAGCAGCCAGGGGGGCGAATTCGACACGAATTCCCTATCGAAAAGGAATGATCGCAGGTTTACAAGATGACGCGAACACAGGCAGAAACATTCCCATGACAGACCTTGCGCAGCCCCCCGTAATGGACGCTTCCGCCAGTGGCGGGATGGACGGGCACCTCGACATCCGGGTTGGCACGATACTGGAGGCCAGCCCGCTTCCGGATACGTATCGTGACACCTACCGGCTGCGAATCGATTTCGGGCCGCATCTTGGCGCGCGTACGTCGGCCGTGCGGGTCAATCACCGCTATACGCCATCACGGCTGGCGGGGCGGCAGGTCTGTGCGATTGTCAATGTGCCGCCGCGCCAGATCGGGCCTTTCCGCAGCGAGGTCCTGACCCTGAGCATGCGTGACCAGAAAGGGGAGGCCGTACTGATCCGTCCGGACAGCCGCGTCCCCGACGGAGGAAAACTGTTCTGATGGCAACCAGTTATGCGACTGTTACGTGGGACCAGCTTCATCGCGATGCCCGCCAGCTTGCGGCGGAGCTTATGCCGCGCGGTCCGTTCAGGGGGATCGTGGCGATTACGCGCGGTGGCCTGATCCCGGCTGCGATCATCGCGCGGGAACTGGACTGCCGCCTGATCGAGACGGTCTCCGTCGTGACCTATGATGAGGAAAAGCAGGGCGAGGCCACCGTCATCAAGCGGCCCGAGGCGGCGGGCGATGGCGAAGGGTTCCTGATCATCGACGACCTGGTCGATTCCGGCGTCACGGCGCAGGTCGTGCGCGGATTGCTGCCCAAGGCGCTGTTCGCGTGCCTGTACGCGAAACCGGCGGGGCGTGCGCTGACGGACATGTTCGTGGTGGAGGTGCCGCAGGAAACCTGGGTGCTGTTCCCGTGGGATACGGCGCCGCTGTTCATCCCGCCGCTGGCGCGCAGGGACGACACGCCCCGGTCCTGACGCATCGGGCGCGCAGGCGGGGCCCGTTCGTGGCGTTCACGGGAATGCGTTGTCACGGCAGCGTCTTTTCCCGGCCGGGCGGGTTGTCATGAGGGCACCTGAAGCGATATTTTTTTCAATAAGGTGCTTGCCAGCGCGTCCAATGACACATAGCTTCCCCCACATGGTGACGGGGCGTGGCGCAGCCTGGTAGCGCGCGTGTTTTGGGTACACGAGGCCCCCGGTTCGAGTCCGGGCGCCCCGACCACCATATGGGAGATCGTTCTGATGCGTGCCCGGATTTATCAGGAATCAAAGACGGCCACACAGTCGGGTCAGGCCAACACCCATACCTGGGTGCTGGAATACGGCCAGACCCAGCCCCGGCATGTCGATGCCCTGATGGGATGGACCGGCAGCCGCGATACGCTGTCGCAGCTACGCCTGCAGTTCCCGACACAGGATGCCGCCGTGGCCTATGCCCAGCATAACAATATCGGGTATGATCTGGAACTGCCAGTTCCACGCATCCGCAAGCCCAAGGCTTATGCCGATAATTTCCGCTCCGACCGTATCCAGAACTGGACGCACTAGTTTCCATCTGGCACAAGGCAGTGCTCCGCGCCCTTAGCTCAGTTGGATAGAGCAACAGCCTTCTAAGCTGTGGGTCGTTGGTTCGAATCCAACAGGGCGCGCCATTTTTCAACGACTTAGCCGTCAAAAAGTTTGCACGGTTTGCAGATGGTTTGCAGTATGCTGCGGCCCTGACGTGCCACGCCCCTTCACCCGGCCGAAAGCGCCGGGCGATTGTCCGCAAACAACCCACTGATAAAAATGAAAGTTTTTGGTGAAGCTTTTTTCAAAAAGCTTCTGGAAACGTCATGCCTGTTCGCAGCCGATGCGTGCGGCATAAGAACGCCCGGATCCCTCACGGCCACAGTGACTCCGTCCCCCTGTGGGTCCGACTCCAGCCGTAACGCAGCAACCACCTGCATGGCCGCAGAACGGGGCAACACAGGCCGGTTGCCCCATCGCAGGCCCGCCCGGATCAGGCGGGCACAGGCACGATGTCCGGAACTTTCTGGGGCATGGGGGCATGCCAGCGTCCCTGATCCACATCCGCGATTTCGCGGTCGATTTCCCCCGCGACCTGTCGCGCAAACGGGCCGAGATGCAGGTAAAGCGCGCTGGTCATGACCACATAAGGCAGCGCCTTCGGGTTATGCAGCGCGCAATCGAGCATCATGCGCCAGAACTGCCTGCCTGTTCCGGGGCCGGAGCGGTGGATGCGGAACAGCAGCCGGAAGAAACTGCGCAGGTCGCCCTTTACCATCCGATGCGCCCGCGTGCGCTTCAGCATCCGGCCCAGACGCCGCACACGGCCGAAATAGGCCACCGGGTCATAGATCGTGCGAAGGACCGTCCGGTAATCATTCAGCACGTCACGGCGCGGGCGCAGCGTCTCGAAATTCAGGCCGGCCGTGCACTGGTCGCCAGACTGTGTCTGGTCATCGGCGGGGAAGAGGCGTCCTTCGGACAGCAGTCGCCGCGTCAACTGCGTGGTCGGCAGGGCATAAAGCAGCCCGACCATGCAGACCGGGATCGCCGTATCCTCGATACATTCGATCATGCCGCTGGCGACGCTGCCCTTTTCACTGTCAAATCCGACGATGAAACCGGCATTCACGAAAATGCCCGCCTTGTGGATCGTCTCGATGCTCTGTTGCAGGCTGCGCCGCGTATTCTGCTTTTTCTGCGTCATGACGAGGGTATCGGTATCGGGGCTTTCGATCCCCACGAAGATCGCAAAGAAATTCGTGTCCGACAGGCTGCGCAGCAGGTCGGCATCGTCCGCAAGGTTGATCGATGCCTCGGTCGAGAATTCGAACGGATATTTCCTGTCCGCCTGCCAGCGTTTCAGGTCCGGCAGGAATTTCTTGAGCGCCTTCTTGTTGCCGATCAGGTTGTCATCGACAAAATCCACATGCCCGCGATAGCCAAGGGCATACAGCGCATCGAGTTCCGCAAGCACCTGTTCATTCGTCTTGGTGCGCGGCGTGCGGCCATACAGTTCGATGATGTCGCAGAATTCGCAACTGAACGGGCAGCCACGCGAAAACTGCACGCCGACATGCAGGTACTGGTCGAATTTCAGCAGGTCGAAGCGCGGCAGGGGGCTTTTGGTGACGTCGGTCTTCCCCATCGGGGCTTCGAAGACGCCCTGCCGGTCGCCCCTGCGCCAGGCGGCGATGAAGTCGCCCATGATCTCCTCGGCCTCGCCAAGGACCTGGAAATTCGCACCGCTATAGAGCGCCGGGCTTGACGTGACATCGGGACCGCCGACCACCACCGGCCTGTTGTGGGCGTGGCTCATCTCGATGATATGCTGCGCGTCGTTGCGCTGCGGCAGCATCCCGCCGGTCATCACCATGTCGGCCCACGCAAAATCCGCGTCGGTCAGGGTTTCGGTATTGCGGTTGACCAGCCTGACATCCCAATGTTTCGGCAGCAGGGCAGCAACGGTAATCAGGCCAAGCGGTGCGGCCGGATAACGGGCACCGGCCAGATCACAGGCTTCCTTGTAATTCCAGAATGAACCCGCGTTGAAACGCGGAAAGACCATCAGGACCTTGCATGTTTCGGTCATTGCGCGGCCACCCCGCATGCCAGCGGCCGTATATGCCGGAAACGACTTTCCGGGCTTGTGGTGCGGGGACTGCGGATGGATGGATCCACATCTGATGAAGAGGCAGTGGTCCGGCGAACAGTCGGCATATGGATCTTCCATCTGGGTGAGGGGTGCTTCTACACCCTCTGCACCACAATGGCGATAGAAGGTACTGACGGCATCAGGTCTCGCCCGGTTTCAGGCGACGGCCTGATGCCGGGTCTCAGGCCATCGCGGAGACCGGGGTATCGTCCCTGACTGGCTGTATTTCAGGGGTATCGTCGCCGTCTGTGGCGGGCGCCTCCGCCGGGGACGGGTCTTCATCGGCAAGCAGGGCCAGCAGTTCCGGCGGTACGGGTTCGTCAAGGATATCCGCGTACTGACGGGCAAGGCTGGCATGGGCCCATTGCGGGATACCGGAGTCCATGATGGGAAAGAGGGGCGGTTCAGGTGACTCGTCTGACATGATCGCGCTCTTTGTCGTTTCACCCATGCCCATGGCACAGGCTGGAACGACAACGCGTACCAGACCGGTCTGGTTATATTCGAGATTCAGGTCTGTCTTATTCTGTTTTGTCGGAAAATCTTCCCTCGGGCGGGGAACCGCAATAGGGCTTTCCCGTAATCGAATTGATCCGCACCCGTTTCGCGCGTGTCGTGGTGTCGGGCACGACATGGCAGTCCAGTCCCTCCGCCCGGCGGGCGGCGGCAAAACGCTGCGCATGTGACAGTTGCGCGGCCTGATACAGCACGCGCGTGCCCAGCATGACCTTATGCTGCTTCATGTCTGTCCTGCTGGGCGACCGGGAGTGAGGGAAGGGGACGCATGGGATCCTTATGCATGTACCGGTGGCGGGGTCCGTGATGTGGAGGCCGCGCACCATTGTGCCAGTTCCGCAGGCGGCAGCGGGCGTGAAAAGAGGTAGCCCTGGATGACATCACACTGCATGGCCTTGAGAAGCTGGTATTGTGCCTGCGTTTCCACCCCTTCGGCAACCACCGTCATGCCGAGGCTCTGCCCGATATGCACGATGGCGCGCACCACCGAATAGACCTTGCCGGAGGGTTCCTCGAATCCCTTCATGAAGCTCTGGTCGATCTTGACCTCGCTGACGGGCAGGCTGGCAAGGTTCGACAGGCTGGAAAAACCGGTGCCGAAATCATCCATCGACACGCCACAGCCCAGCGCGCGGATGGCGGTGACGATCTCGACCGTCTGTTCGAAATTGTCGATCATGGTGCTTTCGGTCAGTTCGATCGTCAGCCGTTCGGGCGGCATGCCGGTTTCATCCATGATGCGCGCGATGGTGGCGGGCAGGTTGCGGTCACGGAAATGGATGGCCGACAGGTTGACCGACACGATGGGCACGTCGATCCCCTGCGCCATCCATGATGTCATCTGCCGGCATGCGGTGCGCAGCGACCATTCGCCCAGAATCTCGATCTGTCCCGTTTCCTCCGCCAGCGGGATGAAGCGCCCGGGGGAGATGAAGCCCAGTTCCGGGTCGATCCAGCGCGCCAGCGCCTCCACCCCATGCAGCCGCCCGGTGCCGGTCATCACCTGTGGCTGGTAGACAAGGCTCAGCCGGTCTTCCCTGATGGCGCGGCGCAGCGCGGCGGCAAGGGTGATGCGGTCTTCCGCCGCGCGGTTCATTTCCGGGCTGAAGAAACGATAGCAGTTGCGGCCCGCTTCCTTGGCCTGTGACAGTGCGGAGTAGGCATGCTTCATCACCGTCTTCATGTCTTCGACCGGGTCGATGGCATCGCTGATACTGATGCCGATACTGGCGTTGGGGCGAAGTTCCACCCCTTCGACCATCAGGGGGGCATCAAGGATCCGCAGCAGCCGTTCCGCCCGGACCGCGGCCTGTTCCGGCGCGGTTTCCGTCATGATGACGAATTCGTCGCCATCGGTGCGGGTCAGGATGTCACCCGCGTGCAGCGTGCTGCGCAGGCGGCGCGCGACCTCCATCAGCAACGTATCGCCCACGGCGTGGCCCATCGCCTCGTTGATTTTCTGGAAACGGTCCAGGTTCAGCACCATCGTGACCCATGGCGCGGGATGCGGCCGGGTCTGGGTGCAGTACTGCCGCAGCCAGGCGCGGTTCGGCAGGCCGGTCAGGCCATCGTAATGCGCCAGCCTGTCGATGGACTGCCGGGCATGTTCCTGCACGATCGCCAGCATGCACAGATGCACGCACGCCCCGACAACGCGGCGGCACCATGTGCTGGGATGCCCGGGTTCGGGGGAAAAGAGCGTAAAGGCGCCGGAGACCTGCCCGTCGCGCAGGATGATGGGTCGTGCCCAGCAGGCATGCAGCCCGTGTTCCAGCGGCACATCGGCCAGCCCTTCCCACAGCGGGGAGGTGGCGATGTCGGGCACGATGACCTCCTCATGCCGGTGGATCGCCGTGCCACAGGATCCGGCGGCGGGACCGATCCGTGCGCCATCATACTGCGCCACCACGGCCTTGGGCAGGGAGGCGCGGCCGATGGGATGCATGACTTTCCCATCCTCCGTCATCATCACCAGCGCCTGCACGTCGGGGACGATGCGTTCGATGCGGCGGCAGATGAAATCCATGACCTCGCGCAGCGACAGTCCGCTGGCCAGCGCCTCCACCACGTCCTGCTGGAGGTAGCGCAGGTCGCGGTCGCGACTGACGTCGCTGAGGATGACGATGGTCTGTTCCAGTACGCCATGCGCGTCATGGACCGGTGTCGCGGCCGCGCGTAGCCAGATATTGCCACCATCGCGGCGGCGCGCCTGGATGTCTATTTCAAAGCTGCTGCCTTCGCTGACCTGCTGGCGGAACTGCTGCAGGGTGCGGATGTCGCGTCCATGGCCGGAAAACAGGATGGAAAAATCATTGCCGGCAACTTCATCTTCGGAATATCCCGACAGGATGCCGAAAGCCGGATTGACATGGGAAATCCGGCTTTCGGCATCCAGGACGACAATGCCACGATCCGTCTCGTGCACGATGGTCGCGCAGATACCGTCCGAAAGCACATGCCCTGCGGCAGGCGAGACATCACGCAGCGTAATGACATGCAGGCGGCGATCCCCCACCTGCAGTTGGGAGACCTCGAGTTCGGCATTGAAACACGTGCCGTCATGGCGCGTGACGCTCAGCCTGTGCAGGCCGGCACGCAGCGGGCCGGTTGGTTTTTCACCTGTGGGGGGAAGGGAATTATTGGTTTCGGAAGTGTGGATTTCCGGGGGCAGGACCGTGCTGCTGTGATGTCCGATGACGTTGTCGCGGGCATGTCCGGACATGCGTTCGGCCATGTCGTTGAAGACAACGATCGCATTGTCATCATCTACGATCACGATTCCCAAATTTTCTGGAGCCTGCCGGGATTTTCGCAGTTGATGCGGACCTATCGCGGACATTTCTGTTATTCCCCTGTCCCGTGCGGCCGCATCCTTGTCAGACATCAGGCGCATGCCACCGGGGTTATGTGCCGGTTCAGGAAAGACAAAGGTGACCCGTTCTGATCAGGTTCGATTAATATACGATCACATAAGCGTTTTTTCGATCTTGCCCACGAAGGACGAGGTCCTGTTGTCTCTTGTGGCAAACTCGGTCATGAATATGGCGTTAATATGTCAAACATGTCAGGACCATGAAATCGGATGTAATTAGGAAAATATTCCTCCAAATCTATCCGATTGCCACTCTGTCCCCATTTCAGTGCATCGGTATTTCAGGCGGCCGTCATGATGGCGGGGCGCATGTTCCGGTGGAACGCCCGATGAAGGCAAAGGTTGCCGGTGTACGCAGCAATCCCGCCAGCTCGTGATTGGCCACGGTTGATCCCGTTTTTTATGAAATGAAACCCTGGCATGGCATCAGGGACGTCGCGCGCCTTATGCGCACCGCACGAACAGGGAAACGACCAGTGGGGATCCCCCCCCGACCCGCTTCTGGATATCATGCGACGGTCACTGATAAATCTTGAATTCATCGACAGGAATTACGAGGAGCATGCCGTTTATGAAATCACCCAGTTGGTGAATACATTTCTGGGGGCTTTTATCCATCCTTCATCGTGTATTTTACTGCCAGGCCGCCACCAATAGATGTCAGTTACCAGATAAACGAGTGCGGCCGCATAACCTATCATGATTTCATCCAATATGTCCGGCATGCGCTGGCGCATGGGAACATGCGTTACAACCCCAATGCAATAAAACAGATAGAATCGATAACCATCTGGAATATCAGGAATGGGCGCAAGGTCCTCAAATGCACGATAGGGACCTGTGACATGAAAAGGCTGCTGCTCGACTTCAGGAACTGTCTGGAGGAAATCCATGGGCAGTGATGGGAATGTGCCAGGGGAGGGGCTATGCGCATCTTGCCCGGTTTCCGGTTTTCGATTTGGCTGCCTGTCGGCGTGTCGTAGCGCTTTTTTACATGAGGTGCCCTCTGTCGGGTGGCCTGCGAATAAAACACCCGGCTATTGAGCCATGCGGTGAACGGTATTGCTCGTTCTACTGCAAAAGGGAAATAAGCAGGGTGTGCCTTTACCTCGTGTGACACGCTACGACCCATCCGGCGCCAGGCGACGGCGTGAGGAAACATGCTCGTCGTAGAGCAGGACACACGAAGGTTGGACCATGAAAATATTGAAGGCGCGGTTCCTTCTGGATGGCGATATTATCCAGGATGTGCGTGGACAGGCATATAATGCCCTGTATCTCAGGCAACTGAGTGACCTGCGATGTAATACGCCCCGTGACGCTTCCCCTGTGCTTGGAGGGGCGGGAACGATAAAGGACACGAATACTGCCAGATGCGGTATTCGTGAATATTTCATTCATGTGGGTTAATAATTTTCAGTGCCGGGAACAGAAGGTAGGGCATTTTCATGAATGAAACACAGTACGATATTCAAGTCTTCTACAAGAAAATCGTCGAAAGCGAACTGAGATCCATCGCAGAGGTCGATAAGGACGGGCATATTTTCTTTAATGTTCCTGATGACGGGCAGTTTTACATACTTTTTGAGAAAAATGACCCCTCCTATTTTCGTATGGGGGCATTCAGTGTCATTTCGCGAAAGGAATTCGGCCTGTCCCTTACGGCACTTCTTGAAGCTCTCAATGAGTGCAATTCGTGAAAAAAAGTCGCCAAGTATTGGGTCAGGAAAAAGGATGATGACCATCTGGTGTGTATCACGGCAGAGGCATCCCTGAATTCATCCAGGGAACTGCCTGATGAAAAGGTACTGCGGGCCACGATTGAACGATACTTCGGAACCCTGAATAATGGCGCGCGCGAACTGGTAGATCATTTGCATGAGCAGGCCAGTGAAGCGGAACGGAAACAGGAACTTCCCCACCTTGCGGGCGCGGAACCGACCAGATCGGTGTAAGGCGCGCTGTAATGCCGGGCCGCCGCCAGTGTCCGGCACCATTCTGTTTATGTTGCGGGAGTGTTCCGTGGCTTGGTGCCAGTTACGCGGGCGGCGATCCGCGTCGGGGATGTCCTGACGTCTGAAAAGGCATGGCCGCTTGAGGTCCTCATGGACCGAAATAATGGGTCACTGATGCGGCATGAAAGCCCTGAATGATGAAAGCGATCACCATCCAGCATGGGAAATGATGCTTCAGGCGACGTGACAGACTGCTTATGGGGCATCCCCCATGGCGTAGTCACTTACAGCAAGGCTTCCTTACAATTTTCAACCCGGACAGAAGTGCCGTCGGCTGTAGGCTGGCGACATGGACGGGTTGGAAAGGATGGAAATGGTGTTCGGTGCAGGGGATGGCAGCACAGGAAACCTGCCCGGACAGGGCATGGCCCATCATCGGAGTCACCTGACACCAGATTTCACGAAATCCGTGTCGATTACACTGATACCAATTTTAAGGAAATGTGGCTCCCGAAGTAGGACTCGAACCTACGACCCAGCGATTAACAGTCGCTTGCTCTACCAACTGAGCTATTCGGGAACAGCGTGAGCAGCTTATAGCCACAGTGGCTGGGGGTCGTAAACCCCCTTTTTCCACTTTTTTTGCCCTATGCCCAAAATCGGCGGGCTGTGCCATAACGTGCTGTAGATATGGCGTTAAATCAGGGGAGGGGAACGGGTTACATGGGTGTGCCGGGACAGTCATGGCATTGATGCCGCGCCGCCGGGTCGTGGCCGGTCTGGGCGGGGTGGCGGCCCTTGCCGGGG
>NZ_JABJWD010000078.1:0-19091 GCF_013155425.1 Gluconacetobacter entanii
AAAACAGCAACGTCGTTCCTCGCGGTCATCCACATCGCTGCCGCAGCAGACTGGATCAAGCCCTAACAGGCCCTAGGGCGTGTCGTCAGTAGGACTGGTGGTCTGACCCGCACATCTCTACAGACGATATAGGAGAGTGCTGCCATAGCTTTAGATTTTCAAGCATAAACAACACTCGAACATTACTTAGTTAAAGTGATTTCCCCAGATGTTTTGCTACCTTGGCGGCACTCACCCCAACTGCATTTACAGCGTCACGGAGTTCTGCAGCGCTAACATCGAATTTCTTTGTCCAATATGCAACTTCGTATGGTTCATGCACATTAATTTCGGATGCATCTTTCGGACGCTTTTTCGTTTTATCGTCAGACATAGTCTTTCCTTATTGAACTTGTCACCATTTGCGACAAAACAGATGTAGGAATTTGAGACGGAGAAAAAAAGGAAGATGAACCTTTTTTAATGAACTCCATCTCGGCCAATATAGAATTTCATATTGTGTTTCGGTGTTTTCTTTTTATTGTAAATATCATCTATAATATATTCCTCATAAGAAGCGGCGCACAGCGGCAATTTGTTTCGTCGGACGGAAACAAAAAATGCTGCCTTGATTTGACCAGACAGGAATAGCAGGAATGGCGAGATAAAATTACAGGCTAGATGCTGCAGCCTGGCAATACGCCGCCATTCAGCCATTTATCGAAGTTATGTTCTGAGACGACGACCCAGCGTGGCGCATCATCCAACCCGATTATCTCCTTGACCTAAGGTGTTTAGTCCTCGGATTGGATGGTGTGTTAATTTCACGCACGTAGACGCTGGACCGAACCGGAGTGAGGGTCATGCTAACATACGCGGCGAACCGATGGCGATCCTCGATCTGGCGAACAGCAGCGCGATCCGTCACCTACGAGGTAGGAATGACGCAAAGAGGGACATATTCCGTCTTTATGACAAAGACCAAGGCCAGTAACGCGCCCAAATCTTTATGTTCCATAATATTTGTTATGCCAACAATGGCTTTGTACCGATAAGTACGAATGGACGAAAGCTATGCCGGGCGTCTTCCCGGTCCCTGATAGCGAGAGCCGGTCAGACGCATTGCTTTCCGGTGACGTGCGACCAGTCTCTCATGTTATCGTCAGGGAATGGTCACAGCTTTGATACAATCACCCGACTGCAGCGTCCGCCACGTGTAGTCCGCGGTTCAGGCCGACTTCTCCCGCAGCGTGCGGGCCGCGCGTACCATATTGACGAGTGCCGGGATGACCTCGTTCCACTGGCGCGTCTTGAGCCCGCAATCCGGATTCACCCACAGACGTTGTGCTGGAATGCGCTCATTCGCTTTCTCCATCAAAGTAACCATCTGCGCTTCGGTGGGGATGTTGGGTGAGTGGATGTCGTAGACCCCCGGTCCAATCTGGTTCGGGTAGTTGAACGTCTCGAAGACATCAAGCAACTCCATGTCGGAGCGCGAGGTTTCAATGGTGATAACGTCTGCGTCCATGGCAGCAATGGCGGCGATAATGTCGTTGAACTCTGAATAACACATATGTGTGTGGATCTGGGTTTCATCAGCGACACCATTGGCTGCAATGCAGAAGGCCTCCACCGCCCACGTCAGATAGTCCTGCCATTGCGATTTGCGCAGCGGCAGGCCCTCACGCAAGGCAGCCTCGTCGATCTGGATGATGCGAATGCCAGCCTTTTCCAGATCCAGGACCTCATCCCGGATGGCGAGCGCAAGCTGAAAGCATGAGGCCGAGCGCGGCTGGTCATCTCGGACAAAGGACCAGTTAAGAATCGTGACTGGCCCAGTCAGCATGCCTTTCATTGGTTTATCGGTAAGGGATGCTGCGTAGCTGATCCACTCTACCGTCATTGCCTTGGGGCGGCTGATATCTCCGAACAGGATCGGCGGTTTCACACAGCGCGAACCGTAGGACTGAACCCATCCATTCTGGCTGAACACATACCCCTCAAGCTGCTCACCGAAATATTCGACCATGTCGTTGCGTTCCGCCTCGCCGTGGACCAGCACGTCCAGACCCAGCTTTTCCTGCTCGCGCACCGCATGTTCGATTTCACGACGCATGGTTGCCTTATATGTTCCTTCGTCAATTTTTCCGGATTTGAACTGACTGCGCGCGAGACGGATTTCTCTAGTTTGGGGAAAAGAGCCGATGGTGGTGGTCGGGTAAAGCGGCAGTTGCAGCAGTGCGGCCTGTTTTGCTGCGCGAGCCCCAAATTCACTCATCCGACGGCCAAGCGATTCAGTGATGGCCGCAATGGCTTTTTTTACATCCGGATTGTTTACGCGGGGCGAACTGTGGCGTGAGTCCAGCGCAGCCCGATTGGTAACCAGTTCTGACGTCACAGCAGAACGCCCCCGGTCAAGAGCAAGGGCCAGCACGCGGATTTCGTCCAGCTTCTGCACGGCAAAAGCCAGCCACGAGCTGATCTCGGCGTCCATCTTCTCTTCGGCCGCCAGATCCACAGGCACGTGCAGCAGGGAACAGGACGGCGCGATCCAGAGCCGGTCTCCCAGCAGCTTTGCCACAGGTTCCAGCCAGTCCAGCGTCGCTTCCAGGTCCGTCTTCCAGATATTTCGGCCATTGACGATCCCGAGGGAAATTATCCGATCTGGCGGGCTCGTCTTTACCAGTTCAGCGACCTCCTCCCGCGCATTAATGGTATCGAGATGCACGCCCTGCACGGGGAGCCTGCTCACCAGGGCCAGATTTTCGCGCAGCTGACCGAAGTACGTGGCCAGCAGCAGTTTGACCCGGCGGGTATCAAGCGCCTGATAGGTCTGCACGAAAGCGTTCTGCCACGATGCATCCAGTTCCGTTACCAGAACCGGCTCATCGATCTGCACCCATCCGGCACCCGTCTGAGCAAGCGCATCGAGCAGTCTGGCATATACGGGCAACAGTCGCGGCAGCAGATCCAGCTTGTCCGAACCATCTTTGGCCTTACCGAGTGCAAGATAGGTTATCGGGCCGATAATGACCGGCTTCGTCCGGATACCCTGCTTCCGCGCTTCGTCCAACTGGCTCACCAACCGCGAAGCATCAAGGGTAAACGTCGTCTCGGCATCAAATTCCGGAACGATATAATGATAGTTTGTATCGAACCATTTAGTCATTTCACCGGCGGCGACACCGCCGCAGCATCCGGGCTTTTCTTCAACAACCGTTGCCGAGCGACCGCGGGCAACCCGGAAATAATTATCGAGTTGGTCACCATGGAAGTCACGCACACGGGTGGGCAGGTTTCCAAGCATGAAGCTCGTGTCCAGCACCTGATCGTAAAAGGAAAAATCACCGACAGGTGCGAAATCCAGACCAGCCTGATCCCGCCAGTGGCGTGCGCGTAGTTCCGTGCCAACCTGCTCCAGCATGGCGAGGGAAGACTGGCCTTTCCAGTAAGCTTCAAGGGCGAACTTGAGTTCACGTTTGAAGCCGATGCGAGGGAAGCCGAGATTATGGGTCGTAACCATGAAGATTTATCCAGATGATGTATGGCTTCTGGAAGATAGGGTTTCGGATATATGAAGAAAAATGATATGTTTTCATAGATGTATAAACGGCAATCATATATGGTGCGTAGAACATGAGTATTCTTGAGCGCAGCCATTTGGCGATCATTCAGGAAGTTGCGCGCGAAGGCTCATTGACGGCTGCAGGAGTGCGCCTCAATCTGACCCAGCCTGCGCTTAGTCATTCCATCCGCAAGCTGGAAAGCCAGCTTGGCGTGAAGATATGGCAACGTGAAGGACGCTCTCTCGTGCTCACTCAGGCGGGAGAGTGGCTCCTGTCTCTTGCCAATCGTCTCCTTCCACAATTCACGCTGGCAGAAGATCGGCTTGAACAGTTCGCCCTTGGCGAGCGCGGAACGCTTCGCATCGGGATGGAGTGTCATCCCTGCTATCAATGGCTTTTGAAAGTAGTGTCGCCCTATCTGGCAAGATGGCCCAAGGTAGATGTAGATGTGCGCCAGAAATTTCAGTTTGGCGGAATAGGTGCGCTATTCAGCAACGAGATCGATATTCTTGTGACCCCTGATCCGCTCTACAAGCCAGGCCTTAAATTTACGCCGGTTTTTGACTATGAACTGGTGCTGGTTGTAGGCCCCCATCATCCTTTGCGAGATGCCCAGTATATATTGCCAGATCAGCTCATTGGCGAAATACTGATTACGTATCCCGTACCGTCAGAGCGCCTCGATATCTATACGCAGTTTTTGCAACCCGCAGGCATAGCCCCGCGACAGCAGAAGCAGATAGAAACGACCGATATCATGCTTGTCATGGTATCACATGGCCGCGGTGTTGCAGCACTTCCACGATGGCTTGTCGAAGAATATGCCTCTCGCTTTGAGCTTTATCCTGTTAAACTTGGTATAAACGGTATTGCGAAACAGATCTTTCTTGGTCATCGCGAGACGGATGAAGACATTCAATATTTACGCGATTTTATAGAACTCGCGGGTATGAATCAGTGAGTCAAGACATGCCTGACTGTACGGGGTCAAAAAGAATAGAAAATGATAAGCACTGCTGGACCTGGCGACAGATGGATAGCGTGATCCGTGCCTGACGCAGTCACTTTTTTAGTGCCGACAGGTGAGTCGATGCGTCTTTCTCCTGTCCCGGAGTTCACGACGGAGACACGAAATAAAGTCATGGTGAACGCTGAAAATTTGTCCGTGGACCAACCGGTCGGCGATCTCTGTATCGTAGAAATTCTCTGTTCCTATCTCACAACGCATACTTCCGACAGGATTCTAAGATCCGCAGCCTTCGAGTTTGTGTCGCAGTTCCCGACCGCGTGCGGTAAGGCGGGAACGCCCCATCCCCCATCGCGCAGAACATCCACCTGCAATAAAGCCCATCAGTACGAGAGATGATCTGATGCTTCCTCCATCCAGCAAGGTTCCATACCCCCCGTCTTTCGGCAGGGACAGAATGGCCCGTTTTTGTGCGGGAGTCAGGCTCTCCGATCCGAAATAAGATCGACCTGTGCCATTTCGCTGGTTGCCGCCAAAATATGTACGCATTTCTCATGTTCCCCTTGTAGCGTTTGACGGGATTAGACCCGCGACACGCCATTGGCCAATGGATGTAATTCTTCAGAACTGGTCAGGAAAGAACACGCTGGATGGGGAACGCAGCAGATAAAACAGAAGACATGATCGCCACTCCGTCTGTCGGGCGCCCCGCCCGATAGAACTGGTTACGTCACAAAGGCAGGTCTCCTGGCTTACGGGTCCTTGATATCGGTTCTGTCTTCCCGGCCTGTTGAGCATAGCCAGTGACGGGTCCTGTTAAGAGGACATACGATCCGGTATCTCTCCGCTTACAGTTGCGGGGGCAGCCACCGACTTGTTCCCGGACCCTGATAAGTCCTGCCAGAACGCACGGCGTTCCCTATTAACCCGTTCGCACGGGGCCTTTGATGTAGAGGTAGTGTGACGCACGCCCGCGAGCAGTGCAAGCCTGCCAGCTTCCCGTCTGTGTGAAGGATACCATGCTCTTTCATCGCAGGTTTTTTGGAAAATCCATATTGCGTAGATCACGAAATCTGACGCATATTGCGACCAGCTTTTATGTCGGTGGTGCCGCGCAAGCGGATTAATAGGGAATACCGTAAGCTCTGGCGGGATCTGCGATGATCCGGGAGCCAGTCGGTAGCTGCGTCCGCAACTGTAGGCGGTATGTAGCCGGATCCGATCATCTGATGTCCGATCAGATGGGTCACTGCTTCCAGTAAGGGAGTGGGAAGACAGGACCGAGCTGCCATGATCCGTGAGCCAGGAAACCTGCTACCGTCGCAAACCGTGCTACCGGGCGGGACCGACCGGTGGCAGGAGATCAGCTATGACGCGTTCTTTCGCGTATCGATATATCTATCAAGCCTCCATATGTATGCGGATCGTTAGCCTGTGCTTGAATGAATCCCGGCTTCGTAAGGCAACCTTAGCAACAGACCTCGCGGCCTGCGGCTTATAATTCGCATGTACTTTCCTGACCCCAGGACACAGGTACCTACGTTTTATTCTGATAAAAAGAAATATCCATGAACACAGATATGAGCATGGTACTCCCTTCCATTGCGTCGCGCCTAATGGCGACCATTACGGAGCCAGAGCCGGTTGTTGCAATTCGGATGCTTATTGCGGCCTGTCTGGATCAATCCTCGTCCCTTCGCCTGCGGCTACCAGAGGTAAAGCAGCTTTTCGCCCGCTTTATAGCCGCCATTATGCGTGAAAGGACAGATGCTCTGGAGGCTATTGCCAACTCGGTGGAAAAACAGATCACCGCGCTGTCTTTTCGTCCGTTTACGCCGCGACAGGTTCGACAGATTCTGGGGATCACCAACCAGGAGCGTCTTTTCTGGACACGAGACGGGCGCCTGCACCAGACAGGAACAATCCTGAACAATCAGCGCGGCCAGAAATTCAGAGTTCCTGTATATTGTGCCGAGAGAATTGGATGGCTCAGTCAGAACCCAGACATGATCGCGGCATGGCGTGACGAGGATGCTCGCATCCTGACTCAAGAAGGCCTGTCCGATGCAGATCTTTCCAGTTAATCCGCTCCGATTCCCGGTGAAACGAAAAATGGCCTCTCCCGTCCCTTCGCCTGATTTTATTCTCATACAACAGCGGCGACGTCAGCGTTCTGTCTCGGTATCCCGCCTTATGGAATCCGCACCTCTGCGGGAAGATGTAATTCAGGCAATAGCCAAGACTGAACTCCCTGCCCCCAATCCGGAAGACCGCATTCGTGCGGATGGATTTGAAACATTCCTACGTCTGGTACCTTCCGCTGGCCGATTACCCGCTGCGCCGAAGGCGCGGGGCGACTATCTTGAGGAACTGTTTTCGCCCCTGCTATTAGAAGCTCTCGCCTATGTGGATACAGCCCGCGATTTATCGGACACGCACGGGGTCGAGGCGCTCATGGCCTTGCTTCAGGCCTATATTTCCGCGCAATGGACAATTGGCGCGCGTGACGCCGCCATGCACTTGTATAGCGCATCAAGCCCGAACGCCTGATTGACAACATAGTGGCTAACGCGCGGGCGCGTATCCCCGCCCGCGTGTTTCGAAGATGAAGACACTGAGTGACCTACACTTATTGGATCGGAGCGACAAGTTTGATTGGCATCAACAAGCTCTTCGTTCCATGCAGGCCGGCATCGCGTTTCGAGGAATTGGGCGTTCCTCTCACTTCGCGCATAATGGAATGAGACCCTTGATTGATGATGGCCCCGCGCGAGCGGGTTAAAAGGGAACGCTGTAACGCTCTGGCTGGACAATTCTGTTCCGGGAGCCAGTCAGCGGCTGCTCCCGCAACTGTATGCGGTATGCCACCAGTTCGTTCACCTGCGGGTGAGCCACTGTTTCCCTTGGGGAATGGGAAGGCATGAACTGGCTGGCCATGATCCGTGAGCCAGGAGACCTGCCATCGTCTGCAAACCACGTCGTCGGGCGGGATGCACCGAAGGCAGGAGATTTCCCATGCGTCATGGGAAGACCAATGCGGCCGATCAATGCTCCCGATGTTTCCTGTTTCTGGCGGAGACATCGTGATGCGGCATCGTAGGACCGCCGCGTTTCTGCCAACCGGCCTGGAGCGCCCGAGTGTTGCTGGAGGCTCGTACTGGGCCCCTCAGGCCGGGGCGGCAGTGGGAAGCGGGCGCGACAAGAACTTCATGGAAAACGTCCATGCCGTAGATAGCACCCTCGCCGCTCATTCCCATGGCGCGCACCTCGGGGCATCAATCATGCGCTTTTCGATCCGAATTCTCCGATAAATCCGCCGATGTTCCATAATTTTAGTCACGTACGAAGCGACGAAAGACACATCATGAATATTGCGCAAAAAGCAACCTGTGTCTCGTTAATACTCAGTGTCATGACTCGAGGGGCTGCTGTTCACGCACAAGTTCCTCCAGCGACAACAGTTCCGCCCCCCGTTCTGGGGCAATGGGTCACCAAAAATCACAAGGGTGTTTTCGAGATCACACGGTGTGGCGACCATTTGTGTGGAAAGCTGGTTGGCCTGAACTATAGTGATGACATCCCACGCGACCAGACGGGCCGTTCGGAATGTGGGTTGCCCATGCTGCGGGACTTTGTGCCGGATCCGGATCAACCAGATCGGTGGAACGGGTCCATTCTCGACCCCAATACCAATCATGTCTATCAAGCGCGCATGTGGGTTAACCAGTCCGGACAACTCAAGCTACGGGGCTATCTTGGGATTCCGATGTTCGGACAGACACAGACATGGCTTCCTTATCGCGGTCATATCGGCCCGAACTGCAAAATGAGCACCTGATCGGCGTGGTGCCTGGTCAGGAGAAGATGCCCATGCGCCTTGAGACGGGGCATGAGCATCTATCAGTTTATTATCCGATATCTTTCCGGGACGGCATGCCATTCTGGATAAGCAGTTGGCGCAGCGCCATGATAACTGGAAAGACCTCCTGATTCCGGTCGCCGTCCTGCTCCCGCCAGGCCTGCTGCTCCAGTTCAACAATTTCGCGATCTTCTGTGAAAACACGCTCCGTAAAGGCGATCAGCAGCGGCCACGCCAGATCCAGTAAAAATGGTATTTTCAACCTGCGTATGGATAGAAGCCCGAATACGCGATTGGTCAGTTCTTCCCGGTCCTGTGGCACATATGCAATCCACAGTTCCATGACCGGTTCATCAATCCCCTCCGTCGAGATCCGCAATGTCTGATAGGGATACTGCGTGCGGATGGTCATGACATCCCGATAGGCAAAATCCCGGCCATCCTTGCGACGCTGCCCGTAAATCAGGGCCTCGCTCAGCGGCTGCCTGCCAGACGTGCGGGCAAAGGTATAGCGGGCCTCCACAAAATCCTCTCCCCGATCCATGCCTAGAAACCGTGGTTTCATGCTTCCGACCAGTCGGCTGTGCAAGATTTGGTGGTTCATGTCCATCAGGTTTTCATGCATGAAGCTGTAGTGACATTGCACGACTTTTCCAAACCGGCGGGTGCGGTAATGGGGGTCACGGACACGCGGAATGTCCGGCAGCGCAATGCTATCGGATTTTTCCAGATCCCCCATGAACACAAAGATGAGGCCGTCCTTCTCCCGGCATGCCCATGTCCGCAGTCGTGGCGGTTCGTTTTCCAGCTTCATGCCGGGGGAAAAACACTGGCCACGCCGACTGTATTTCAGTCCATGGTATGCACAGCGAATGAAATCTCCACACACTTCTCCCTTGCTGAGTGGTAACTGCCGGTGGGGGCAAACATCATCCAGCGCAAAGATGGCCCCGGCCTCGGGCCTGACCACCACGATGGGTTGCCCCGCGTACCGTACGCCAATCGCCCTGCCCCGACGAAGCTCGCGAGACCATGCAACCGGATACCAGAAATCCGGATTGCTGCG
Organism: Gluconacetobacter entanii; assembly: GCF_013155425.1. NCBI lineage: Bacteria > Pseudomonadati > Pseudomonadota > Alphaproteobacteria > Acetobacterales > Acetobacteraceae > Gluconacetobacter > Gluconacetobacter entanii. Next base: position 9,438 of record NZ_JABJWD010000078.1, read on the forward strand.
GACACGACGGATGTCCTGTTGTGGCAAAGCAGCCCCATCCAGGGCGGCTGTTTCCGATGTATTTCCTGTCATGATATTTTCAATGTCTCACGCTGTTATCAGCGCATGGGACAAAACGGATATCATTTTCGCAAAAGTCGCGGATGGATGCGCTGCGACGTGCTATCGTGCGCCGGCTGGCCACGGCCACGATTTCGGACATTTTCCGCCGCAGGACGCTCATGATGTCTGGATCAGCCAGGCCATCCCTGTCACTTAACGCACCCGATGGCGCGATCATGAGACGATCCGGCCGATGCGAACGCAGCGTCTGTTCCACGATGCCTTGCGCCATGCCGATGTGGGTAGGTGCCGCGCTGCAGCTATCGACCAGCCCCAGCGAGAGCCAGCGATACGCCGGGAAATGCTGCAGGACATACGCGAAATCGCGATAGCCATGCACAACGTCCACATGCAGGCCGCCAAAAGGTAGCTGCAGCACGAAAGGAAGATGTCGCCCGAAGCCCCCGCTGCCCCCGACCAGAACAAGTGACGTGGCCCTTGATGCTTCACTGAGGACATGCCAGGCAACGTCCATATGGGTCAGCGTGGCTGCGGGCAGGCCAGGATGGGCAAGGATTGGCTCATCAATCTGGACCCAGAAGCATCCCGCGTTGTTCAGTTGTTCGAAGCATTCAATATAGGCAGGTAGCAGGCGCATCAGGCTCTGGCCGACACTGTCTCCCTTTGCCATGCCGCATAATGCAAGGAAACTGACCGGCCCCAGCAGAACAGGCCGGGTGCTGATACCCAGTTGTTCCACTGCAAGAAATGCGTCGCGAGGCCAGTTGCGCGCAAGATGGAACGCCTGCCCCGGTCTGAGGATGGGCTTTCTGTAATTGCGGTGCATCGGATCACAGGCTGTGATTGTATTGTCGGTGCCCACGCCAAACATGCGGGCAGTCTGCACGACCCTGTCCCGCCATGGGCTATTGGCCGTAGCGATATGGGAAATGCCTGCCGCGTGCTGGCATCGCACCCCACGCATCTCATCAGCATCGGGAAAACCAAGTGTCGCCGTAAGCAGTCTGGCGATATTGGGGAAGTGGCTTGTAGAATACTGGCGCGCAGGCGCGCCTTCGGCCGTGCCATCATGGCACGCGGCTTTCTGCCATACCGGCATTAAGCTTCTCCCGCCTTCGGCACATCCCGTCCGACGGCTTGATGTATGACGATGGCAGGTCTCCTGGCTTACGGATCATGGCCAACCGGTTCTGCCTTCCCATTTCCTTTCCGGAAACAGTGACCCACCCCGTGCGGGTGAAATGAACCGGCGGCATACCGCCTACAGTTGCGGGAGCAGCCTCCGACTTGGCTCCCGGGTTCATGACCCGGCCGGAGCGTGACAGCGTTCCCTATTAACCCACTCGCGTGGGACCATCGACTTGATAAGACAACATTGTGCCCGAACCGGGTAGCCGGACGCAAGGTGTCATGGGCAGGATGTCCCAGCGGGCCGCACACGTTAGCGACACAGGGACCACGGAAGGACCGCGTCCTCGACCCGTCGGACCGCTACGCCGTACACGACGCGCATGATATCATCATCCAGCACCTGCAGGGCCGGGCCATGGCGGATGACGGCGCCATCATCCATCAGCACCAGTTCATCGCAGAAACGGGTCGCCAGAACCAGATCATGCAGCACGACGACGATCCCCTTTCCCTGCCCTGCCTGCTGGCGGAAAAGCTGCATCATGGATAGGGCATGCGCCGGGTCGAGTGCAGCGATCGGCTCGTCCGCCAGTATGACCGGCGTATCGGTCGCCAGCGCACGCGCCAGATTCATGCGAGCCCGCTCCCCGCCTGACAGGTGGCTGGCCGGACGGGTGCACAGGTCCTGCAAGCCGGTGACATCAAGGGCGTGGCCCACCGCCGGGTGACGGACGGCATGATCGCCCGCCTGCCCATGCGGCAGGCGTCCGAGCGCGACCAGCGCACGCACCGGCATGGGTGGCGGCGTCCCCCCATCCTGCGGAATGAAAGCAAGCTGTCGGGCACGCAGCGCGGGTGGGATCTGGCTCATGTCGCGATCAAGAAGCCGGACATCCCCACAGTCGGGAGTCTCCAGCCCCGTCAGCAGACGCATGAAGGTGCTTTTGCCTGCGCCGTTCGGCCCGACCAGGCCAATGACCCGCCCCTTCGCAAGAGTCAGTGACGCGGCCGAAACAACAGCCCGATCCCCGCGCCGGAGCGACACGTCGCGTGCCTGGAGCAGGATCATGACACGGTTCTTTTCAGCATAATGACGCGGGCGAAGAAGATTGGAGCCCCGACAAGCGCGGTCAGCACGCCCAGTTGCAGTTCAGGCCCGACCGCCACCAGACGTACCACCATATCCGCCAGCAGCAGCAGCAGACTTCCCCCCAGAAATGACGGCAAGAGCAACCGCGACGGCTGGAATCCCACAAGCGGCCGCAACAGATGCGGCACCACCAGTCCCACAAAGCCGATCGCTCCTGAAACCGCCACGCATGAGCCCACGGCCAGCGCCGCGCCCAGCACGATACGCGTCTGGACGCCGCGCGGGCCATGCAGCTGGAAGCCAAGGCTTGCGGCCACATCCTCCCCCAATGTCAGCGCATCCAGCGCACGCCCCGCGGACAGCATGAGCAGCGTGCCACACACCACACCCGGCAAGCAGATCCAGACATGGGTAAAGGTCCGGTCCGTCAACGACCCCATGAGCCAGTGCATGATCTCGAATGACGCATAGGGGCTGGGCACAAGGTTCAGCACCAGTGCTGTCAGGGCTGCGGCAAAACTGCTGAGTGCAGCCCCCGCCAACAGCAACACCAGCGTGCCACCACGTCCCACCAGTCCCATCAGCACGGCCGCCGCACACAGCGCCCCCGTCAGCCCACCCAGCGGCAGGGCCGCGATGGACACCTGCATGAGGCCGGTATAGAACACGCTGACCGCCCCAAGTGCCGCTCCACCTGATACCCCCAGGATGCCGGGATCGGCCAGCGGATTGCGTAGATAGCCCTGCAGAACCGCCCCCGACAGGCCAAGCGTCCCGCCCACCAGGATGGCCAGCAGGGTACGCGGCAGGCGCAGGCGCTCCACAATGATCGCGCCTGCGGTATGCCGCCCGGCCAGCAGGTCCTCCAGTGCATGTGAAAACATGATGCGGGTTTCTCCCCACATGAGCGAGGTAACAAACAGCCCCATGACACCAGCCAGAAGCATGACGTTCAGCAGCATGGTTTGATGGGCAGGTTTCATGGGGCGGACATTTCAAGGTTGTGCCGTGCGTTACGCAGCATGACGACACTATCCAGTGTCTGTGGCAGGCCACACAACCAAAGCCGTGCGGGCAGATCCAGATGATGCGGCCCGGCAAAGGCCTGCTTCAACGCCGGGTGATCCAGCATGGACTGTGCAAGGGACGTTCCCTTCCCCGAACGGTCAAGGATCAGGAGATCGGGTGGCCGTGCAATCAGCAGTTCCATGGAAAAACGGGAAGATGACTGGTGCCCCATGATCGTTGCGTAATTACGAAAGCCGGCATGGGCAAGGACATCATCCGGAAGCGAGCCCTTATGGGTGACAAAGCCGTTGGCAGCATAGACGGCCGCCGTAGGATCGGTGGCACTGCGCTCGACTGAAAGGGAGGCCAGGCGCGTGGCAAAGGCCATAGCCAGTTGCTGCCCACGCTCAGGAACGCCGATGGCGTTGGCGACCGTCATGATCTGGACCGGAATATCCGTCAGGGATTTGGCGGGTGGCAGGGCTACAACCTGTGCGCCCCCTTCCCGCCCCGCCTGCATCGCGACGGCCGCGGTATAGATGCCACCCAGCACGACATCGGGATGGGATGCCACGATGCTTTCCGCCGTGGGTCGCAATACGGGAGCCTGTCGTGCCTGTTCGCACAGCACCGCGCTCCAGCAATCCCGGGCGAGCGGCGTAATACCGACGATCTGGCCCGGTTCGGCCAGCAGCAGCAACAACTGGTCGGTGCAGAGATTAAGCGAAGCCACGCGCGGGAGAGCCCATGCCGGTGCCAACGGGACACAGGCAAGGAAACCCGCCATCATCCCTGCGACCACGCTTTTCATGTCAATAATTCAGCATGAAGCCGCCATAACCGGCGCGACCAGGCTGCAGATAGCCGATGGGGTCCTCGAACTGGCGGTTCAGCAGGTTGTCGGCGCGGGCATAGACGGAAACGTAGCGGTTGATTTTGTAATTGGCAGCCACGTCGATGGTGAAATAACCATGCCCCTTGGCGCATGTGCTGCAGGACTCGCTGCCAATAACCGGCAGATCACGCCAGCCACTAGTATACAGGATATTGCCCGAAAAGGTCAGGTCGCGAATGGGGGTCCATGTCGTATTGAAATTGAACTTGTGCTGGGGACGGCGTTGCAACTGGACGTCGTTCGTCTCATCCCGGGCGTGGGTCCAGGTATAGCTCAGGTTAAATTCCAGATTGCTCAGCGCCTTCCAGTTCAGGAAGGCTTCCACACCATACATCCGCGCCTTCGCCACATTGGCGTATGAGTAGTTGTAGTCATATGATGAATCAATCGAAAGCGAGGACTGGATCAGGTTCCTGACCCGGTTGTCATACCAGGTTGCGCCGAAATTCAGACGGTCATGCAGCAGTTTCTGCTCAACACCCGCGTCATAGCCGATCAACTGTTCCGCCTTCAGGTTGGGATTGCCCTTTTCCGAATAACCCACACCCACCTGATTTGCGAATAACTGATACAGCGAAGGACCATGAAAACCGGAACCGGCGCTGGCCTTGATGATGGTTCCGGTGCCCGGCACATGGATTGCCGGGGCCACGCGCCATGTCACGTGGTTGCCGTAGCGCGAATTGGCATCATAGCGAATATTGGCCGCACCATACAGAATATGGTTCCAGTTCCCCTGATACTGCCCGTAACCTGCGGTCGTATCCATGCTGGCGGATGTATCGTATCCGCTGTCCCACATGCTTGAGGCCGTATGGCTGGTATTGAACGTATCATGGAAATGTTCGGCACCGATCAGAAGCTGGCCATACTGCTTGAAATTGAACGTGCCGTGCCAGTCCACCTTAAGTCGGCTGGAACGGTAATAATCCGGGTCTGGATTGACCGGGCTGCCGTAACTCGTGCCCGTCTCCGTCCAGCGGTTGCGGTTGGTCATGTAGCCAAGGCCAAGCACCTGATCAAAAAGCCCGTGAAAGGAAACCAGATGGGCCGTCCCGCGCACGATGGCCTCGTTCTGGTTGTTCTGTTCCCGCACACCCTTATCACCATACAGATTTTCACTTTGCAGGTCATACAGAGAGTAGGAATGATAATTGCTCTGTATCAGCCGTGCGGTCAGGCCAAGATCGAAATTATGGGTGACGTCATAACCCAGCCTGATATTGACGCCACGGTTGTCATTCCGGTTGCCTTCATGCCGCTGCTGCCGGTTGGCCCCATAATAACGCTCGATATAGGAAGGGATATTGTTGAACCCGTCCATCCGGTAATGGGAGAATTCTACATTATAATGAAAACGTCCCTTGCTGCCGCGTGCGCCAAAGGTCTGATTGAAGGTACCATACCCACCGCCTTCGATACGGACAAACGGCTTGAAACGGCCCTGCCCCTGTGCCGTGGTAATGTCGATAACCCCCGCCATGGCGTCGGCGCCGTACAGGCCGCTCTGAGGCCCACGCAGTATCTCGATCCGGCCCATGCCGTCGGTTACAAACTGACCGGCATCGAACATGCCATTGGTGGAACTTCCGTCATTGATGTCCATGCCATCCAGGCGGACCTTGACCTCGTTGGAATTATTACCACGCATGAAAATGGATGACGTGCCCCCTGGGCCGCCTGTCTGGACCACGTTCAGGCCCGGTTGGCGTGCCAGAATATCCGTCAGGCTGCGCCGCTGCTGGGTCTGGATCTGCTTTTCCGTGATGATGGTCATGCTGGTGCCGATATCATCGGTGGAGGTCGGCCGACGGGCGGCACTGACGCTGATCAGTTCGGGAAGACCCGTATCCCCCAACGAAACAACGGCTTTCGATTTTTTATTCTCGATGACGTACTGGTTGGCGGACTGTTTTTGCGGCGCGTGCTGTCTGACTGAATCATCGGCACGCGCCACTACAACCCCCATGGTCATCAACGTGGTGGAAGCAATCAGCAGATTACGGAATAGGATCATCTGGTTCAGGTCTCGCGGTCACATCATCGTTGCCACGAGAGCGCGCTGCCACAGGATTTCCGATCTGCACGGAATCCTGTAACACCACACCGTCAGGACACCCCGCCCGACAGTTCCCGGTCGCAACCATCATGACGGCAGGTCTCCTGGCTCACGGCGTAGCGTCCTGCACAACCTTCCCGGAAAACCGCGGTTTCCAGTGGCCCGGATCATGACATCCGGTAATGCAAGGACAGACCGTTTACAGTTGCGGGGGCAGCCGGAGCATTGGATCGCAATCCGCACTCTGTTCCCTTTTCATCCCCCCGAAAGGGGACACCGTCGGAACGGTTCTGATCGGATGGGGTGTTCTTGTCAACCCGCATTCAATCTTTCAGTATCCTGTCAGGATTGCTGTTATTTTCAGCCTGATTGATGAATCACAGGATATTTCCGATGAAACGTATCACGCCCTCCATGCTGACTTCACTGGCGCTGGATCTCCGTAACGGCTGGAGCATTGGAACATTTGGTGCGATCGGCGAATTCCATCATGTTCCGGATGATAGGGTCTGCCTCACCCCATGTCCTGACGGGTTGGAGATCGTCACCCAACGCGGTGCCATACGCATTAGTCCCAGCGAACCCTTGCATGCCCTTGCGTGGGACTCTCTCGTCGGAAAAGGCAGACGCTGGCGGCATAGCATGGCGTTATGCGGCCCGTTACAACTGACCGCGAAGCATACCCTGAAGGTTCTGGGAAAGGATGCGGACGCTGTCCGACCAGAGGATCGTGATGCGTGGCTGATTGATCTTGGAATTGGCGTGGGCCGGGTCCGGATGTGCGTAAGGACAGAAAATGCCCGCCTGGTCGAAGCCCTTGCTGTTGACACGGATGACCCATTGGCCGTCGTCACAGCAGCATTTGCGCTTCTGATGGAAGTCCAGCCCCACAGGGTCATGCTTTCACCTGCTGGCAGACTGGAGGTCTACCAACCCGTTCCCGCACCTGATGGAGACTCTCCGCTCGGCGCCCATACCCACCTGCTGCCAAAACTGGTGAGGTTGAAACGACCCTGCTCCGCCCTCGATCCCATTCCGGAAGGCTGGCAGCCTTTCCTGACACTTCATCCGGCGGCACCGTTCCGACCGTCCGATGATGATTCCCATGATTATGACCGGCTTGCCGATCTATCCTTTCTGCCGTTGCTTGAGGAATTCGGCATGGAGGAAGACCTGCAGGTTTCAGGCACATTCCAGGCCCATGTTCGTCAACATGGAACACCGGAAAATCTGAAAATACCCGCTACAAGACGTGGTCGCGCGCGCATGCATATCGAACTGCTTCGCATGGCAGCCTGGGGTCACGAAGGCATGGAGCGATTTGTGCCTGCCGACACGATCAAGAGCGCTACGGACTGCGGCTGATTCCATGACAGCGATCATGTTGCAGGGCACGGGATCCGATGTCGGAAAGTCCGTTTTGACGGCAGGTTTATGCCGGGTTTTCGCTAACCGTGGCCTGACGGTCCGGCCTTTCAAGCCCCAGAATATGTCGAACAATGCCGCCGTGACGGTAGATGGAGGTGAAATCGGTCGGGCGCAGGCACTTCAGGCGCAGGCCTGCCGTATTGCCCCTTCCACCCTTATGAATCCGGTCCTTCTGAAACCGGAAAGTGATCATACAGCGCAGGTTATCGTCCGTGGACGCGCAAAAGGACACCTGCACGCTTCGAGTTTTATCGGTGGCCGGGCCGCATTCCTGCCCGAGGTTCTGACCGCCTTCAGGACATTATGTAGCCAATCCGATCTCGTGATTGTCGAGGGCGCGGGCAGCCCGGCGGAAATCAATCTACGTCAGGGCGACATCGCCAATATGGGCTTTGCCAGAGCCGCGAATGTTCCGGTCGTCATGATCGGCGATATAGACCGGGGCGGCGTTATCGCGTCACTCGCCGGTACCCATGCTGTTCTTGATCCAGATGACCGTGAGTTGATCAAGGGATTCATCGTTAATCGCCTCCGGGGAGACGCCAGCATTTTCCAATCTGGGTATGACTTCATAGAAAAGTTTACCGGCTGGAAGGGGCTTGGCGTTCTTCCTTGGATAGACAGTATACGTGAACTGCCTTCTGAAGACAGTATTCCTGAAGATGTTGACTGTTCCGCGGCCTCACGGATCGAGATAGCCGTCCCCCTTATGCCCCGCATTGCCAATTTCGATGATCTTGATGCGCTGGAAGGTGAAACGCATGTAAAGATCACACGGATCCGGCCCGGGCAGCCCCTTCCCGCGTCCGCGCATGTCGTGTTCCTTCCTGGTAGCAAGGCGACAATAGCAGACCTGCAATTTTTCAGGCGGCAGGGATGGGATATTGATCTGGCGGGACACGTCAGGCGGGGTGGATATGTATTCGGTCTCTGCGGTGGCTATCAGATGCTGGGACAGACCATAAATGATCCCGACGGAATAGAAGGGAACCCGACCACGATACCAGGACTTGGACTTCTGGAGGTTGATACCGTTCTGACCCGTGACAAGCAGATCAACCAGACTTCAGGCATGACGCTTTCCGATAGCGCGCGATTCAGTGGCTACGAAATTCATTGTGGGGAAACAGTTCGATCACATCACCGGGTCATGCCCCTAATCAGATGCGACGACGGACGGTTGGACGGAGCAATAAGCCCGGACGGTCGTATTGCAGGCTGCTATGTGCACCGTCTGTTTGACATGACTGGCCAACGCGCGGCATGGCTGGACAGATGGGGCGCACGCTCCGATGGACTGGATTACACAGCGCGGGTGGAACGCGCCCTTGAAACCGTTGCTTCCACCATGGAAAGCAGTCTGGATATTGAAGGGTTACTGGCTATTGCCAGATGATCTTCTTTCGGTCTCAGGGCCTTGGTTCGTCAGGGCATCCAGACAAACAGGACAGAGGCACCCTGCCTGATCATCCGTCGGAACCGGCAGGCCACGGGGCTTTTCCATGCACCAGCACGCACCTTCAGGCTGACATGAAAAATCAGCACCGCACTTTTTACACTTTATCATTCTGCGCCTTCCCGTTGTTACCATGACTGGATCAAACAGTCAGTCCGCTGGTTTGGCGTTCTGTCCGGGCCATCTCATGATGGAGGGCATGCCAGTGTGCAAGATTGTTTTTGGCTTCCTGCACGAATGCCGAACGACGAACGACCTTGAGAAACATACCCTGAACCAGACGGCCAACTCCGTATGTGGGCCGTTCAAACTGGATAAGCAACACTACCCGATGATCCGATGTATTGTTCTGGACTTCATGAGGGTATGTGTCGTCAAACAGGATACATTTTCCATCCTGCCAGCATAACGTTTGATCGTCTATCCGTATCCAGCAGAGGTGGTCCCCATTTTTCGGACAGGGCAATAAGCTATAATCCGACCTGAGAGAGAACGGGTTTTATGGGCAAGGTTACGCGCAAGAG
>NZ_JABJWD010000079.1:0-372 GCF_013155425.1 Gluconacetobacter entanii
AAAAATAGATCGCCCGACACCACGCGCACGTTGTCCGAAGGGCAACGTATAAGCGCGCACTCCTTGATGCGCCGGGATTGAGCCGCCTGTTCTTCCCTTGAAGGCTAGAGGTCGAGTTCCGAATGGGAGCCCAGTCGCACCAGAACCAGGCGATCGGCCTCAATGAGGCGATAGATCAGCACCAGATCGGGCTTCACATGGCAGTCCCGATAGTCCTTCCAGTTGCCTGTCAGGGCATGGTCGCGATGCCGGATTTCCAATGCCGCATCGACCACCAGAAGCTCGATAATTCGCCGCAGATCGGTGTCCAAGGCAGCCCGATGCGGCCCCTTCGCCACCCGTTTGAAATCACGCTTGAAGGCCGTCGTGCGC
>NZ_JABJWD010000080.1:0-1180 GCF_013155425.1 Gluconacetobacter entanii
GCGACAAGACCGACAGATCATTCGCAGCGATGATTTATCTCACCGCCGCAATCATCAATTCGCGTTAATTCCCAACAGACCCTGGAAAAAAGAACCAAAAAACTTCTGGTCGTATGGGACCTGTTTGCCGGGTAGTTTGGAAACAAACAATGAACATTCGTGGGGGAACTAGGGAATAGGGGGACTGCGGGGCCAGATGTCGTGCATGGGAAAAAATATTGAAAAATCCCCTTGTCCTGATGGCCCTGCCTTGGTAAAAGCCCCTCACCCGAAAGGGAAAACCCTGTGGGCGCATAGCTCAGTTGGTAGAGCAGCTGACTCTTAATCAGCGGGTCCAAGGTTCGAGCCCTTGTGCGCCCACCACAGGATCCCGGCGTAACGCCGACAAAAAAGCCCCGGTATCAGACGATACCGGGGCTTTTTTGTCCGGACTACAGCAGGATAGTACCTGCCTGATCCACCTGACGAAAGCGACAGAAGTTTTTGGTGAAGCTTTTTCCAAAAAGCTTCAGGGAACCTCGTCCTTTTAAAAAATGGCAACACCCGAAAACATCGTTATGAGTCAGGCCATGTCCGGTGATCAGCCATCGGGCAGGGGATGGTAATTCCCCGGTGGATATGGTCCATGACAGGTTCAGATATCAGGAGAGGATACGTCGCCCGTGAACCAGTACATCCTGTCCCTTGCCATTTACATGGTGGCCGGGTTCTGTGAAATCGGTGGATGTTTTGCCTTCTGGGCGTGGCTGCGGCAGGGCCGGTCCATGGCCTGCCTGATCCCCGGCATGGCGTCTCTGGTGGTCTTTGCGTGGCTGCTGACGCGCATTGATACCGATACGGCGGGACAGGCCTATGCGGCGTATGGCGGGATCTACATCCTGGCATCGCTGACATGGATGCGCGTGGTGGAGGGATATACCCCGACACGCTGGGAGATCCTGGGGGCTGCGATCTGCCTTGTCGGGGCCGGGATCATCCTGTTCCACCCCCGCAACGCCTGAAATGTGAAAGAAGTTTTTGGTGAAGCTTTTTCCAAAAAGCTTCGAAAGACACCGCCTTTTTGAAAAAAGGCGGCACCCAAAAACTTTTAGGGGCTGGCATAGGTAAGCCAATAAAGGCTTGATATGTTGTATGAAAGCACGTCGTCGCAGCCGGCTGCCTGTCAGCATCCAAAAGCGCC